>CAJPPL010000004.1:0-109093 GCA_905372585.1 Streptococcus oralis | reverse complement strand
TGATGATTGGTGCTTTGATTTTACGTGACAATTCAGTAATCACTTCACCAGCTTTAACACCACCGTAACCAGCGTAGATAACTGGGCGTTCAGCATTGTTCAAGATTTCAACTGCTTTGTCAATTTCAACTTCGTTCAAGGCAGGAGCGATGAATGAACGTTCGTATGAACCTGAACCGTAGTATGAGTTTTCGTCGATTTCTTGGAAACCGAAGTTTACTGGAATTTCAACTACAGCTGGACCTTTTTTAGAAACTGCAGCACGGCAAGCTTCGTCAATTACTTTTGGCAATTGCTCAGCGTAAGCTACACGTTTGTTATATACAGCGATACCGTTGTACATTGGGTTTTGGTTCAATTCTTGGAAGGCATCCATGTTGAGTTCGTTAACTGGACGTGATCCAAGGATAGCAAGGAATGGAGTGTTATCCATAGCTGCATCGTAAACACCGTTAATCAAGTGAGTCGCACCTGGACCACCTGAACCAACTGCAACCCCGATTGAGCCGCCAAATTTAGCTTGCATAACCGCTGCAAGAGCACCTGTTTCTTCGTGGCGAACTTGCAAGAAGCGGATATCTTTGTCTTCAGCCAAAGCATCCATGAATGAGCTGAGTGTTCCTGATGGGATACCGTAGATGGTATCTACGCCCCATGTTTTCAATACGTTGAGCATTGCTGCTGATGCAGTAATTTTCCCTTGAGTCATAATGATAACTCTCCTTCAAATATTTTTAAAACTTGATAAATCCGTTTTCATATACTAATTGGAAACGTTTCAGCAAATTTTTACTCTACTACTTTACCACATTTGTTTTGGGTCTCCTAAGAATGTGCTCAGAAGTTTTTATTCTCTATTACAGTACAGTTTGAAAACGTTTTATACAACTGTTTTATAATAATACTCAATAAAAATCAAAGAGCAAGCTAGGAAGCTAGCCGCAGGTTGCTCAATACACTGTTTTGAGGTTGCAGATAGAGCTGACGTGGTTTGAAGAGATTTTCGAAGAGTATAAAAAGCGAGCAAGCTCGCTTTTAGTCTATTTTACTAAAGTTTAGCATGAGTGAACTGGTTAAAACAGATACAGAACTAAAGGCCATAGCTAGACCTGCCAGTTCTGGATTGAGAACGAGACCAATTCCTGAAAAGACTCCTGCTGCAATCGGAATTCCGATAACATTGTAGATAAAGGCCCAGAAGAGGTTGAGAAGAATTCGATTGAAGGTTCTCTTGCTCATATCAAAGGCACGAACCACTCCTGTCAAATCATTGTGAGTAAGAACAATCCCTGCCGACTCAATAGCAATATCAGTTCCTGCGCCCATGGCAATCCCCACATCCGCTACACTAAGGGCTGGCGCATCATTGATACCATCTCCGATAAAGGCTACTTTACCAGCCTGTTGCAGTTGATGGATTTCATGCGCTTTTTCTTCTGGCAAGACACCAGCAATGACCTCCTCAATGCCGATCTGATCTGCAATAGCACGCGCGACACCTGCATTATCTCCTGTCAGCATAACTGTTTGGAGACCACGTTTTTTCAGCTGACTGATGGCGAGCTTAGCATTTTCTTTGGGAATATCTTGCAGGGCAAGCAAGCCTTTGATTTCATTGTCAACAGCCAAGTACACAACTGTCTTAGCTTCTTTTTCCAGTTCTTCAAGTTTTTCTTGATAAGCGCTCGAAATATCCATGCCATCTAGCATTTTAGCATTTCCAAGCAAGACTTGTTTCCCATCGATTTGCCCTGAAACACCTTTTCCGTGTAGGGCTTGGAAATTTTCTACAGCATGAAGCTCAAGTCCTGCCTCAGTCGCTCGCTTGACAATAGCTTGAGCCAATGGGTGTTGAGAGGCTTCTTCCAAAGAGGCAGCTAAGCCAAGTACTTCTTTCTCGTCGCCAATGACATCAGTGACCACTGGTTTTCCTTCTGTCAAAGTCCCTGTCTTATCAAAGACGAGAGTTTGGACTTTCTGAATTTCCTGTAGGACGGTTCCATTTTTTAGGAGAACCCCCATCTTGGCACTCCGCCCTGTTCCCACCATGAGAGCCGTTGGTGTTGCAAGACCTAGGGCACAAGGGCAGGCGATAATCAAAACCGCCACCCCATAAAGGAGAGAGGTCACAAAGCTAGCCTCAAGCAAGACAAACCAAATCCAAAAAGTCAGAATCGCTAAAATGACAACTGCAGGGACAAAAATTCCTGAAATCTTATCCGTCAAGTCCTGAATCGGTGCACGGCTGGTCTGGGCTTTCTTCACAAAGTCCACAATCTGTGCCAAGACAGTCTCTGAACCAACTTTTTCCGCCCTAAAAATAAGAGTGCCACTGTTATTGATAGTGGATCCAATCACAGTATCTCCAACTGTTTTGTCCACTGGCAGGCTCTCACCTGTCACCATGGATTCGTCAATACTGGACACACCTTCCACTACGACCCCATCAACCGCAATCTTTTCTCCAGGACGCACTCGAATCAGGTCGCCTACCTTGACTTGCTCCAAGGGAACTTGAACATAGCCATCCTCACGCAAGACTTCTGCTGTTTTAGCTTGCAAATCCAGTAATTTCTCCACAGCTTGGGAAGTATTTTTTCGCATTTTTTCCTCAAAAACCGCCCCCAAAAGAATGAAGAAGAGGATAAATGCAGCACTTTCAAAGTAAACGGGCAGACCAGTGAAGAGGGCAACTAAGCTATAGAAATAGGCCACTAGGGTTCCCAGAGCAACCAAGGTATCCATGTTGGAATTGTGCTTTTTAAAACTAGCCCAGGCGCTTCTGATATATGGAACTCCAGCTACCAGCATAATGGGGGTTGTGGCTAAAAAGGTGCCCCAACGCATGACTTGGTGACTAATTCCTCCTGTCGACATTCCAATCATGAGGATTACAAGAGGCACAGTAAAGATACTAGTAATCCAAAAACGCTGTAAAAGTGATAGAGATTTTCGAGTCTTCTCAACTACGGTATAACTTCCCTTTTGCATCTTCATACCACAAGAAAATTCATGTTGACCTAATTCTTGAGGTGTAAAACGAATGACTTTCTCTTCGTCTACGCCGATTGGTTCTAAGATGCCTTCTTCTTCAAACAGAATTTCCTTATAACAGTTTGAAGGTGTCACACGGTGAAAGGTGATCTCAGCAGGAACTCCTTTTTGCAGTTGAATGTGGGCTGGATGGTAGCCTTTGTCTGCCGTGATACGGATTTTTTGAACACCATTTTCAAGATTTGCTTTTATAATTTCAGTCATATCATTCTCCTATTCTACAATCATCTTACCGTGCATCATATTCATGCCACAAGAGAAACCATACTCTCCAGCCTGCTCAGGCGTGATTTCCACTACATACTCTTCGCCCATAGGCAAGTCCGCATGCACTCCAAAATCTGGGAAAACAATCTGATCTAGGCAGGGTGAAGGGTCCTTACGGTCAAAGACAATACGGGCTGGCACTGATTTCTTAAGAATAATCAACTCAGGCGTATATCCCCCTTTGACTTCCACTCGAATCTCTTGGTAGCCCTTTTTTTGCTGAGCCTTTTGTCCAGATTTTTCAGGCTTTTTGAAAAACCAAATCAAGATAAACGCGATAAGGGCAATACAAATAATGGTTACAATACTATTTAACATGACGTCTCCTTTACATACAATTACATCTTACTTCTGTTACAGCGCTTGATTTCTTCTCAGAAATCACAGCTTCTAAGTCTTCCAAGTCAGCCTGAGTAAAATCACATTCAGCAATCAAATCAGCCAACAAGTTCTTAATCCTACGAGAACAAACCTTGTCCTTGATATCTTGGACAAGCAAGTCTCGGCTTTGGTCTAGAGTTAAAAGGGCTGAATAGACAAAGAACTTGCCTTCTTTTTTCCTTGTCAGACACTCTTTCTCAACCAAACGAGCCAAAAGAGTTTGAATGGTCGACTTGGACCAGTCGAACCGCTCCGCCAGAACCCTGATCAAATCCGTACTGGTCTGCTCTCCTTGCATCCAAATAATCTTCATAACCTGCCATTCTGCATCTGAAATCTGCATCATCACACCTCCTAAATCTACATTTGTCGATTATAGTTATTAGTATACCTCCAAAATCTACATTTGTCAATTATAAAATTAATCTTTTTTTGAAAAATTGAATTTTAACCATATGATACAGGATTTTCAGTCAAATTTTACTATATAAACTATAAAAATATGCTATACTAAAGAAAAAAGAAAACAACCACTAGGGGTGCGTAAAGCTGAGATTAACGACTGTTAGATCCCTTTGACTCAATCTAGGTAATGCTAGCTGATGGAAGTGGAAATGATAATGAGGACTAGCTAGTCTTCTATTTCCTTCCAAAACAGACTAGCTTGTTCTTGAGAATACAAACTTCAGTTGGTTGGGAGGTTTTAGATGACTTATTTACCCGTTGCTCTAACCATTGCAGGAACTGACCCTAGTGGCGGTGCTGGCATTATGGCTGATTTGAAGTCATTCCAAGCGAGAGATGTCTATGGAATGGCCGTTGTCACCAGCCTTGTCGCTCAAAATACCAGAGGTGTTCAATTAATCGAGCACGTCTCCAACCAAATGCTGGAAGCTCAATTGGAGAGTATCTTTTCGGATATCAAACCTCAGGCTGTGAAAACTGGTATGTTGGCAACTACTGAGATCATGGAGATCATCCAACCCTACCTTAAAAAGCTGGACTGTCCCTATGTGCTGGACCCTGTTATGGTCGCTACGAGTGGGGACACCCTGATTGATACCAGTGCGAGAAGCTTCCTAAAAACAAACCTACTTCCCCTTGCAACCATTATCACTCCCAATCTTCCTGAAGCAGAAGAGATTGTTGGTTTTTCAATCCATGATCCAGAAGACATGCAGCGTGCTGGTCGCCTGATTTTAAAAGAATTTGGTCCTCAGTCTGTAGTTATCAAAGGTGGTCATCTTGAAGGTGGTGCCAAGGATTTCCTCTTTACCAAGGAGGAACAATTTGTCTGGGAAAGTCCACGAATTCAAACCTGTCACACCCATGGTACTGGATGTACTTTTGCTGCAGTGATTACGGCTGAACTAGCCAAGGGGAAGACCCTTTATCAGGCAGTCGATAAGGCCAAGGCCTTTATCACAAAAGCCATCCAAGACGCCCCTCAACTCGGTCATGGTTCTGGCCCAGTCAACCATACAAGTTTTAAAGATTAAGAAAAACTCTCTAGTTCCCACTTTAAGGGAATTAGAGAGTTTTTGATTAGGAAATCATGTCATCCAGCTTTGTTAAAAATGCTTGCGTTTTTGCCTCTATATCTTCTGCCTGCATCAAATCACGAACAACGGCTACTCCAGCTATGCCAGTTGCAGCAAGTTGGTCAATATTCTCTGACGTCAAGCCTCCAATAGCAACTACTGGAATGGCGACCATTTGGCAAATGGTTTTCAAGGTTGAAATCAAGGTGATAGGTGCATTTTCTTTGGTAGTTGTCGGGAAAATAGCTCCTGTCCCCAAGTAATCTGCACCCGATGTTTCTGCTTCAAGAGCTCTTTTTACTGTTTTAGCTGTGACACCGAGGATTTTGTCAGGACCCAATACTTGGCGGGCAACCGAAACTGGTAGTTCATCGTCGCCAATATGCAAACCTGCAGCATCGACTGCAAGACAGATATCCAACCGATCATCGATAATTAAGGGGACTTGGTAAGCATCTGTTATTTCCTTGACTTGTTTTGCCAGTTGATAATATTGATTGGTAGTGAGATTTTTTTCTCGTAGTTGGATAATGGTAACACCTGAACGGCAGGCCGTCTCGACCTTTTTAAGAAAGTTTTCCAAGGAATCTTGGTAGCGATTGGTTACTAGATACAGTCTAAGTACTTTTCTATTCATAAAAGTCTCCTTTGATGGCTTCTAGCCAGTTTTCGTCTCTTTTTAGGAGAGAGAGCTGATTGAGAGTTTGAAAGCGAAACTCTTCCAATCCCATTCCTTGAACAAGTATTCTCTCAGCAGCGATATTGAGATAAGAAACTGCTAGGCAAGAAGCTTCAAATGCAGTCTTTCCTTGACTGAGAAAAACGGCTGTCAAGGCTCCAACCAGGTCTCCTGTCCCTGTTATCCAGTCCAATTCTGCACAGCCATTTCCCAATATTGCAACCTGATTCTCCGAAACAATGAGGTCCTTGGGTCCAGTGACTAAGAATGACATGCCAGGATAAAGCTGACACCAGTCTCTCAAGACTTGAAGCAAATCCTCAGTTTCTTGATCTTTAGCACTAGCATCGACCCCGACTCCGTGGTGTTTTAAACCAACAAGACTTCGGATTTCTGACATGTTTCCTTTAAGGACTGTGGGCTTGTATTCTAAAAGATCTCTAACTAGTCCCTTACGAATGGGAGATGCTGCTACGCCAACCGCATCTACTACCATTGGGAGACAAGCTTGAGCTGCATAAGAAGCTGCCATACGGATTGCTTTCTCCTTCTCAACTGACAAATGCCCCAAATTGATGAAGAGAGCTTGACTTTGTTTGGTAAAATCAAGGACCTCACGGGGATCATCTGCCATGACAGGTTTAGATCCCAGAGCCAAAATGCCATTGGCCAGCATCTCGCAGGAAATCTCATTGGTGATGCAGTGAATTAAGGAGCTGGAGGTTAGAGGAAAGGGATTTGTAAATTCCTGCATCAGTCTATCCTTTCACCAAAGAAATATCCTTGTACTTTTTTAAAGAATTCCTGCTTGATTAAAAATCGAAAGGCAAGAAAAGCTATGGCTGTACCGATCAAGGTTGCTCCGAAAAATCGAGGAGTGTAGATAAACCAGCTGAGCTTGGCCGCAGATCCCGTAAAGAGAACCATGACAGGATAGGAAACAATAGAACCGATAATCCCTGTTCCCAAGATTTCTCCTAGGGCAGAATAATGAAATTTTCGACCGTACTTATAAAAGAGACCTGCAAGGAGGGCTCCAAAAGTAGCTCCTGTGAGGGCCAAGGGCGGAATACCTTGAGTAGACATACGGATAAAGGCTGTGACTGTAGCCATGACCAAGGCATAAACAGGCCCCATCAAGATTCCTGCAAGAATGTTGACTACACTGGACATCGGTGCCATCCCTTCAATTCGAAAGATGGGCGTAAGAACTACGTCAAGGGCAATCATCATGGATAAAATGGTTAATTTGTGAACTTGTAGTTGGTGGTTTCTCATTTTCTATTTCTTCTCTTATTCTAAGGACTGCAAATCACTCGTCCATGTTTGGTGTTGGTAAGCCATCTCCCAAAACTTGGCTTCCATGTGGACACTTCGATGGAAAGCCTCTAGCATTTTTTGTTTGTCTGTCTCATTGCTTTCTCGATAGAGCTGATTGACCAGCGCTTCTTCCTCTTTAATCTGCTGTTCTAACTCATCTGTGATATAGGTTTCAATCCACTGTTGATAAAGAGGATTCGGGGATGGTTTGCGATTAAGTGCCTTGCCCAAATCATGGTATAACCAAGGACAAGGGAGCAAACTAGCAAAAGCAATGCCCAAGTTTGGCTCTTCAAATTGCCGATAAATGTGAGAAATGTAATGATAGCAGGTGGGAGCGATTGGATGTTGCTCCATTTCCTGATCGCTGATTCCTAATTCCTTGAAAAATTGTTGGCGGATAAATAATTCACCCTCCACTAGACTCTGGGCATTTTGTTTCAAGAGTCTTTTCATCTCTTGATTAGAAGTCTTATCAGCCAAAAGGTGATAGATTTCTGAGAAGGCCTTCAGATAGTAAGCATCCTGAATCAGGTAATAGCGGAAAATGGACGGGTCTAAATTTCCCTCTTGTAATTGTAAAATAAAGGGATGATGAAAGGAGGTCTGCCAAGCTTCCTTGGATAATTCCATCGCAATATCTGTAAATTCCATAATAACTCCTTTATAAAAATAGACTGGTTTGAAGCAATAAAAAGAAAAACAAGTAGATTAATTTTGTTTTTTTAGTAATATAAAAAGTCCGATAGCTATTCTTCAACTGTGCATGTTCGTCATATCCATGCGCCGACAGGGCTCTCAGGTAAAGATGGCGCCATCTAAAGACCGTCATCAGAACCTTGCTGTAAATCAAGGGCGACCAAACATGCAATTTTTGACCACGCAATAAGCAAGCTTCCTTGAGGGACTTGATTTCCTGCTGAATGAGGGGAAAGGCATTGAATACCACAATCAAGGCATAGGCCCAAGAACGCGAGAACCCCTTTTGAGCCAAGTACAAGAGAAGCTCTTTTAAGGAAATACTGGAAACAAAGACAAGGCCGATACAAACCGTCACAAAAGCCCTCGTTCCAAGCATGACTGCCTGCGAAGCATCCCCATGTAACTGTACTGCCCAATAGTTGGCGAAGGATGGCAAAATGGCGAGCACAATCATCCAAGCCAACATCTTAAATCGACGGTAATAGAGCATAAAGAGAATACAAAATGCGACTACCGAAAGATTTAGAGCAATCGAAGGAATGAAAGATGTTTCCAGCGATAAAATCAGCAAGAAGAGACTGATAATTGGTGTCTTAGTTGCTACTTTGACCATACTATCTCACCTCCCCTTGGGTATTGCTACTCTGAGATATGAGTGGTTTGGTAATTGTCACTTCTTTCACATGACTGAGACCCTGACTAGTCATCTCAATCCAATAATCAACTACAGAGATCAAGGGATCTAAACGATGGCTAATGATCAGAAAACTTCTTCCTTGATTTCTCTCCTCCAACATCCACTGACAAAAATAATGGCAAGCTCTATCATCCAAACCTGCAAAAGGTTCATCTAGCAAGATCACAGAGGCCTTACTAGTCAAGATGGTCAAGAGCTGAAGAATCTTTTGCTGGCCACCACTTAATTGATAGGGACTCTTATCAAGAGCCTGCTCCAGATCAAAATATTGTAAAGCTTGGAAAATTCGCTGATTTCTTTCAGAATCAGGTCCATCTAATTGAAGCTCTTCTCGCAGACTGGCTCTGATAAACTGCTTCTCAGCTTCCTGAACAACACCCGTCAGGTCACGATACAGACTCTTTTTCTTTTTCAGGACTGTCCCCTTCCAGGTAATGCGCCCCTCATACTTTTGAAATTGAAGAATAGAGCGAAAGAGGGTTGATTTCCCGACACCATTATCACCCAAAATACAGGAGATTCCTTGGTAGAATGTAAAATTCGCAATTGAAAAGAGGGGGCGATGATCCAGCTCACAAGTCACACGATCCATATGAAATAGTTCTTGGCTAGAAGCAACTTCCTTTGAAACAACCTGTGTCATCTCAGAGGAAGGGATTTGAAACACTTCCCTTAGTTGTCCGTCTCTTAGCTCCACCATATGGTCGATATAGGCTTCATAGTCCGATAGATCATGGTCACACAGGATGACTGTCTTCCCATCAAGAGCCAACTCTTTTAGAATCTCCAATATCTCGATTCTGCTCTTGCGGTCAATGGAAGCAAAGGGCTCATCCAAGAGATAGACCCTAGGATTCATAGCAAAGAGGACAGCTAGCGCAGCCTTTTGCTTTTCCCCACCTGATAGGTGATGAATGGGACGGTGCAAGATTGCCTTACAGCGACATTGCTGGACCACCTCTGCTATTTTAGAATCAATCTCCTGAACGGGATGCCCAATATTTTCCAAGGTAAAAATCAGCTCCTCAAACAAGTTCTCCATGGTAAATTGATGATTGGGATTTTGAAAGAGAATACCAATCGTCTGGACACGTTCGATGATAGAAAGCTGACTGACCTCGCTCCCATTTATCAGGACTTGACCGCTATAGGGAAGGGAACTGACTTGGGCAATTATTTGAAAGAGGCTCGATTTTCCTGAACCACTGCTCCCAACTAACAAGGTGAAGGCTTGCGCATGAAAAGTAAAATCAAGCGGCTTAGAAAAGATTGGGGACTGAATCGCTCGTAATTCCAGGCCCATCTAAGCCTTGCCCCCAGCTGCAAACTGATGATAAAGTTTGACAATGGCACGAACCAAGATGGTACAGAAGAAAAAGACAGAAATAAAGCGCACCACAAGCAAGGAAAGGACAAAAGGAAGGGAGAAGGCGTAGTAACCTAACTTAATGTATTCATAGACAAAACTAACAAGCGTAATCCCAATACTATTAGCAGTTAGAGAGAGCCAACTTTCATAGCGATTCTTGGTTACGATAAAACCAAGTTCACTTCCCAAACCTTGAACCAAGCCAGACAAAAGGGCACCTAGACCGAATTGACTACCATAAAGGACTTCAGCAAGCGCAGCTAGCACTTCTCCAATCGTTGCGCTTCCCACTCTTGGAACAAAGATGGCAGCAATGGGCGCAGCCATACACCAGAGACCAAAGAGGATTTCATTGGCAAAGGCCTGCAAGCCAAGAGGGGCTAAAATCAGAGTGAGGATATCAAACAGATAGCCAGATCCCACAAAAACGCCACCAAAAAAGATAGACAAGAAAGCAAGTAAGATAACATCTTTTAATTGCCATTTTTTCAACATAAAAAACTCCTTTTTTTAAAGAAAAGTGGGGCATTCAAGGAGACCTACCTAAATGCTTTGTATCGCCTTCATCCAGCTTATATAAACAAAAAAACTCCAATTACAAACGAGAATTAGAGTTTACCTTACAAGATTAGACAGTTCTTTTCGACATACGAAAAAAACCTTTTCACATTTCCCTTCGCCAGTTTTAACTGTATCAGGTTCAATGGGTATCATCTCAGCCTAAAGCACCCCAAATGTCTTTATTATTTAATTACTGGACCAGTATAACAGAATTTGAAAGCCCTAGCAAGATATTTGATTGGAAAATATATTTATATAGTTTGTTTGTTCATTCTTTTAACCTACATAAAAGTATTGAAACTGTCCTATAATTCATAACCAATATCAAAAAAGGCTAATTCTAAAGCAACTGCTTGATTCCAGCGTTGCTGAAGTTCTGTCAAATCTTCTCGATTTTTCCCGACACGATTGAGTTCGTCAACCAGAAATTGAACCCACTCTGTAAAGAAAGGACCTCTGTGGAGATTAATCCATTCCGAATGAATATAGGCTTCAGGTAGTGCCAAATCTTTAGAACCCCAGTCTAAATAGAGACCTTCTGCAATGACCAGCATGACCAAAAGATGAGCATAGTCTGATGAAGCCACAGCAGAATACATTAGCTCCTGAAACGCTTTTGTTACAGGGTGCAAGTTCACTTCTAGATAGTCATTCTCTGCTACCTTTAACTCTTTGAAAGCCTTTTGGAAATAACCATCTTCATCTACTTCAAGAAAGCCTAGTTGCTTGGCAAAACGAAGTTTGGATTCAAGCTGATCTGCGTGAGCTACACAGGCACCCAGCATGGATAAGAAGGCATCAAAGAAGTGATAATCTTGAATCAGGTAGTCTTTTAAGACCTTATTCTCAATTGTCCCCGCAAAAAGTTCCTTAACAAAACGATGATTGATTGCAGCCTGCCAATCCTTCTGACTGCTTTTTAATAATTCTCCAACGGTCAAACCTGGCTGAAATGCATAGTCTTGTGTTTCCATATTTATTTTTCCTCTCTTTACTCGTTCGTAATCAATAAAATATCAAGAGATACCAAGCAAAATCGTAATTCCACTTGATACTTTTAAAGAACATCGAGGGCATTTGCAGAGAGCTACCTAAAAAAGCCTATCCTCTTTTGATAAACAAAAAAACTCCAATTACAAACGAGAATTAGAGTTCACCTTACAAGATTAGACAGTCCATTTCGACATACGAAAAAAACCTTTTCACATTTCCCTTCGCCAGTATTAACTGTATCAGGTTCAATGGGTATCATCTCAGCCTAAGGCACCCCAAATGTCTTTATTATTTTATTACTGGACCAGTATAGCAAAAAATGAAAGCCCTAGCAAGATATTTGACCGAAAAATATATTTATATAGTTTCTAATAACGATTTAATCTTTCTATACACGAAGAAAAACCTCCACATCAGGTGGAGGCCTTCTACTTTATCAATACAATTTTAAGTCACGAGGGTCGACTGGGAATGTTGGGTTGTATGGGTTGTGACGGAGTTTGAAGTGTTTGACATCCTCAATAGTCTGAGTTCCAGATAACTGCATGACTGTCTTCAATTCTGCATTTAAGTGCTCAAAGACTTGACGCACACCAACACTACCACCAAGGGCCAAACCATAGATCACAGGGCGGCCAATAGCTACCAGGTCTGCTCCTGAAGCCAAGGCTTTAAAGACGTGTTGACCGCGACGAACACCAGAGTCAAAGACAATTGGCACACGTTTATCAACTGCTTCTGCTACTTCTTGAAGTGAGTCAAAGGATGCTGGTCCACCGTCGATTTGGCGACCACCGTGGTTGGTTACCCAGATACCAGAAGCACCTGCGGCAAGCGAACGTTCAACGTCTTCACGGCATTGTGGCCCCTTGACATAGACAGGAAGACCAGAGTATGCAGCGATAAATTCGACATCACGTGGAGACAAGCGTTGTTTGGCTGATTTGTAAACAAAGTCCATTGATTTTCCAGCACCTTCTGGCAGGTATTCCTCAACAATCGGCATGCCAACTGGGAAGACAAAACCATTGCGCTTGTCGACCTCACGATTGCCCCCTACAGTTGCATCCGCCGTCAAGACAATCGCTTTGTAGCCTTCAGCCTTCACACGGTCCATGATATGGCGGTTAATGCCGTCATCCTTACTAAAGTAAAATTGGAACCAATGAGGTGTCCCTTGAAGAGCTTCCGTAATTTCTGGAAGGTCAACGGTAGAGTAAGAGCTGGTTGTATAAAGAGAACCAAATTCATGCACACCACGCGCAGTAGCTACTTCCCCCTGTTCATTTGCCAATTTATGAGCCGCAACAGGCGCCATAATAATTGGTGAAGATAATTTTTCACCTGCAAATTCAATCTCTGTACTTGGATTTTCAACATCACAAAGCGTATGTGGAACGATGAGTTTGTGGTTAAAGGCACGGATGTTCTCGCGTAAAGTGAAAGTATCCTCTGCTCCACTAGCGATATAACCAAAGGCAGCTTTAGGAATAACTTGTTGCGCCATTGGTTCCAAATCATAAGTGTTAATAAAATCTACAGGTCCTTCTGCATTGCTTGTTTTATATGACATAAAATGTCCTCCTTGTTAAGTAAGCGTTTACTTTTTCTTACATTAACTATCTTACCTCTTTTTCAGAATCCTTTCAAAAATTTTGTCTGGAAATTTCAAACTGATTATCTGAATATGCTCCAAAAAAGAGATAACTCTCATTCTACCATTATCCTATATTCTTCTTTACCTTTACTTTTAGGAACCTTAGTTTTATTGCCTATATGCAAAAAAATCAGGTAATCCTAGTGACTACCTGATTTTCTATGTTTTAGGCATTTTGCCAATTTTCTTGGTCTTCTTTAAAGCGTTTTAGGAGGTCGAGTCCTTCTGGCGTGATGTAACCTTCTTCTTGGGCTAGGTGGATCAGTTCACTGTAGTTAGAAAGTGTCACCAATTTCACATCAGCATCCGCAAAGTTCTTATCTGCTTTTGGCAATTGATAACTGAAGATTGCTACGACACCAAGAACATCGGCTCCTTCGCGTTTAGCAGCTGCTACGGCTTCAAGAACAGAGCCACCCGTTGAAATGAGGTCTTCAACAACAACCATCTTTTGCCCCTGAGCTACTCGGCCTTCGATTTGGTTTCCTGCACCGTGGTCTTTTGGTTTGCTACGGATGTAGGCAAAAGGCAAGTTCATCTTGTCAGCGATGATAGCTCCGTGTGGAATTCCTGCTGTCGCAGTTCCTGCAATCACTTCTACTTCTGGAAATTCTGCTTTAATAGCTTCCACAAAACCATTTTCAATCAAGGTACGAGTTTCTGGATAGGCAAGCGTCACACGGTTGTCAGTATAAATCGGCGATTTGATACCAGATGCCCAAGTGAAAGGCTCCTCTGGTTTGAGGTAAACGGCTTGGATTTTCAAGAGGTGGCTAGCGATATCTTTAGCAAGTGTCATAGTATTCTCCTTTTGTTTTTATAATCTATTTCTTTAATTTCTGTCTTGGTTCCATTCATCCTTGATAGCATGATAAGCTGTAACAGGATCTTCAGCTTGGGTAATGGGACGTCCCACTACGATATAGTCACTACCGATTTGATAGGCGTCCGCTGGTGTCATGACGCGTTTTTGGTCTCCTACCGCAGCTCCCGCTGGACGAATTCCCGGTGTCAAACAGATAAAATCTTTGCTTGTTGCTTCTTTGATAAGCTTGACTTCCTGAGCTGAGCAAACGACACCATCCAAGCCCGCTTCAGCTGTCTTCTTGGCATAGTGAATCACAGACTCTTGCAGGCTGGTTTGGATATTTTGAAAATCCTGCATCTGGCTTTCCGACGTTGATGTAAGCTGGGTCACAGCGATCAATTTGGCTTGTGTCCCTAGACCTTCACGCGCAGCCTTCATCATCTCCACACCACCAGCAGCATGAACATTGGTCATGTCTACACCAAGCTGAGATAAGACCTTCATAGCCGATTTAACTGTATTGGGAATGTCATGTAGCTTGAGGTCCAGAAAGACACTATGCCCCAGTGACTTCAAATAACGGACAACTTCTGGACCTTCCGCATAATAAAGCTCCATCCCTACTTTTAGATAAAGACTTTCTTCTGCTGGGAAAAGAGATAAAAATTCCTTGACCGCCTCAAAACTAGGAAAATCAAGAGCAATAACTGGACGATGTTCACGCATACCTTTCTCCTTTTACCTTTACGAGCAAGAGAGTATGGTCAAAAATAAACCACGAAAAAAGGAACCTGCCAACAGCAAGGTTCCACGAAAAATGGGTAGTCTCCACCCTTTCACCGTCTAACCTTAGCCGCCTCTCTGGACTGCTTTAAAGGTTTTTTTCTATTCTATTATTTATAGTAGGACTTGTCAAGCAAAAACTCGAAACTAGACTTCTATACCATTCAAAATCAAGAGGAAAAGTTAGTCTAACGACTCTGTGATTGCTGGCTCGTTTGGCTTTGATTTCCCTGTTCTTCTTGTTTTTTCTTTTCTTCTTCCTGTTTTTTCTTCTCAGCTTCCTTGGCCTCTTGTTTGGCTTTTTCTTCTGCTTCTTCTATCAGCTTATCCGCTATCGTGTAGCTGTATACTCCAGCTTCCATATCGACTACACTCGGTTCTGACAATTGTGGCTTGATTTTGCTGTAATAAGGCAATTTCTTGCTCAATTCTGATAGGGGAACCAAAACCTCATCTGTATCCAGCATGGTAATTTTTAAAAGATCTGCTGTTGCCTTGCTCGGTGCTAATTCGATTTTCTGGATTTGACTCTTGATATCCTCACTGATAGTAGACAATCCCGTTATCAGCTCTTTCACCTGCTGCTCATCGTTAAAGGTAACTGTTAGATAAGTCTCAGGCAAGTTTAAGCGATCAACAGGAGTTGACTCTACTGTACCACTAGACAGAATAGGATAATGTTCTTCACCAGACACATAATAACCAACAATATCAAATTCCTTAACCTCAATCGTAAAGTTAGTCGGAAATTGATAGTTAATCTTCGCTGATTCTATCCAATGATTGGACTTGATTCGCTCAGCGTATGTTTCCTTATCCAACAATAGGGCTAAAGTATAGTCGCTATCTTGAATTCCAGAAGCCTGTTTGATGTCATCCGCATGCGTGTTACTATTTCCCTTAACCTCGATATTTTTGATGGTCGAAAGCGGAGTCAATAGATAGACTGAAAGTAGGAGGACCAGGACACTGGGTACCAAGATACTCACAGCTCGCCAAATATGAACAGGTGCAATTTTAGGTTTGGCTGGTTTCTCTGGTTTTTCTTTTTTCTTCTTCTTTTCTTCTTTGACTTTAGGATCATCCTTTTTAGATTTCTCTTTTTTTTCGGAAGGTTCCTTGCTTGGACTTGAGGCTTCCTTATCTGATTCACTCGATGATTTCTTGGATTCCTCCAATAGTTTCGAGTTGGCTTCCTTACGAGCTTGTTTTTCCTTTTCCTTCTCTTCAGCTAGGGCAGCTTCTTCCTCAGCCTTCTTCTTCAGGTATTCCTGGTTTCGTTTCTGCCATTCAGACAATTCTTGCTTGGGGTTTGATTCTTTTTTCTTATCCTTTGACATTGATATTCCTTATGCTAGGTCTTTTCTTAGTAGATCGTAAAAATCTGCAAGAGATTTCAACTCAGTCGAAGCTTTCATGCTAGCTTGGTATTGGTCCTTATGACTAAGCAAGTGACTGAGTTTCTCCTCCAAGCTTTCCAAGGTCAAGTCACTTTCTTGAAGTTCTTCTGCATAGCCTTTCTTAACAAAGTAAGCTGCATTTTCAATCTGGTCTCCTCGACTTGCTTCACGACCCAATGGTACGATGAGATGGAGTTTCGCCATGGCCAAGAGCTCGAAAATCGTATTGGCACCGCCACGCGTCACTACCACATCTGCCATCTCCATCAAGGGTTGATAGAGATCCGTCACATAATCAACACGAAAGAGATTTTGACTCAACTCATTGAGGTTTGAATCTCCAGTGAGATTGATAATATTGTAGCGCTCTGTCAGTTCTTGCTTATGGTCTGTCACCAATTGGTTAAATACACGGGCTCCTGCAGAACCACCAACAAATAATACCGTTGGCAATTTAGGATCAAAGTGGGTTTGGATATCCACCAATTCTTCTGGTTCAGGAGTTTTTTGGTCTGAAACCTTGGTCACTGCCCCCACATGCTCGACTTTTGCGAGACCAGCAGCCTGCTCAAAGGTTGAATACATCTTAGTCGCAAATTTATAGGCAATTTTATTGGCCAAGCCCATGGACAGGTCCGATTCGTGGATAAAGACAGGTACTCCTGACACACGCGCTGCGATAACAGGCGGCACCGAGACAAAGCCCCCCTTTGAAAAAAGAGCCTGTGGACGCAGTCGTAACATGATAAAGAGGGATTGGACAATTCCCCAACCAACTTTGAAAACATCCAGCATATTTTGCCAAGAGAAATAGCGACGCAACTTCCCAGTCGCAATGGAGTGGAAGGTCACATTCAAGCCTGACTTGAGGATTTCTTGGTGTTCGATTCCGTGTTTATCACCAATATAATGAACTTCCCAGCCGTCTTCGATGAACTTGGGCATTAACAAAAGGTTGAGGGTGACATGTCCAACCGTCCCCCCACCTGTAAAGACAATTTTTTTCATATTATTCCTTTAACTCCGCTACTGTGTCGATGAAAAGATCTCCACGTACTTCAAAGTTAGCATACATATCCCAGCTAGCATTGGCAGGACTGAGGATAACCACATCTCCTTGAGTCGCGAGCTCATAGGCCTTGTGGGTCGCATCAGCAATATCTGTCGCATCTACATAAGCCACACCAGCCTTATCCGCTGCCCGTTTGACACGTTCTGCAGATTGACCGAGGATAACCATCTTCTTGAGCCCTGTAATATCTGGCACCAATTCGTCAAACTCATTGCCGCGGTCCAAACCACCTGCAATTAAGATAACCTTACTGTTGTCAAATCCTGACAAGGCTTTTTGAGTGGCTAAGATATTGGTTGACTTGCTATCGTTATAGAATTTAACACCCTGAATTTCATCCACAAACTGGAGACGGTGTTTGACACCACCAAAGGCTGAAAGAGTTTCCTTGATGGTTTGGTTGTCTACACCACGGAGCTTGGCTACTGCAATGGTCGCAAGGGCATTTTCTACATTGTGGCTACCTGGAACACCAATTTCACTAGCTGCCATGACCACTTCTCCACGGAAGTAGAGTTGACCATCTTCCAAATAAGCTCCATCAACCTTTTCCTGTGTTGAAAATGGTACAACAGTAGCTTGTGTTTTGGTAGCCAATTCTTTTGCCAAATCTTGGTTAAAGTTCAAAACAAGGAAATCAGCTGCTGTCATCTTGTTCTGGATATTCCACTTGGCTGCCACATATTCTTCAAAAGAGCCATGGTAGTCGATATGAGTGGGCATAAGGTTGGTAATAACCGCAATCTCAGGATGGAATTCTTGAACACCCATCAGTTGGAAAGAAGAAAGTTCCATGACAAGCGTGTCCTTAGCCGTTGCAGTTTGAGCCACTTGACTGGCAGGATAGCCGATGTTCCCTGACAAGAGACCATGTTGGCCAGCAGCAGTCAAAACTTCCCCAATCATCGTCGTTGTGGTTGTTTTCCCATTTGAACCAGTAATACCGATAATTGGCGCATCTGAAATCAAATAAGCCAATTCCACCTCAGTCAAGACTGGAATCCCCTTTGCCAGAGCCTTCTCAATCATGGGATTGCTATACGGGATGCCTGGATTTTTCACCATCAGAGCGAAATCTTCATCCAATAATTCCAAAGGATGCCCACCAGTGACAACCTTGATCCCATCTTCCAGCAAGCTTTGAGCAGCAGGATTTTCCTCAAAAGGCTTGCCGTCATTTACTGTCACAATAGCACCTAGCTTGTCTAGCAAACGGGCCGCAGACTCACCAGACTTAGCTAAACCTAAAACAAGGACTTTCTTATTTTTAAATTGATCGATTACTTTCATGTCTCAAACTCCATTTCTACTCCTACTATTTTACCATTTTTATGAAAATAATACTAAACGAAAATGCTCTAGCCTTCATTCTAGCATAGAAAAAGAGAGCCATAGCTCTCTTTCTATTTATCTTCTTCTGCTCTTTTTTACAGACATGAGCGTAATGTCTCTCAAGCTAAAGTAAGCTAGGGCCAACATGGCGATTGTGACAAAGAATTCTGTCGGTAATTGGAAGATTTGCAAGATGGACAACATCAGCAAAATCAAGAGTGCAACAACTACAAAGACCAAGATAACGATGTTGACTGTTCCTTTGATACTTTGGGGTGTCGCAAATACATAGAGTAGTAATAAGAGTATCCCTATGATTAAATAGACCATCTTTATCTCTTTCTAGCTCTTATTCAGCTGATTTTTTCTTCTTGTTGGCTTTCTCACGCTCTGCCTTGTTAAGGATTTGTTTACGCAAACGGATAGACTCAGGCGTTACTTCCATGTACTCATCGTCATTCAAGAATTCAAGAGACTCTTCAAGGGTCAAGATACGAGGTGTCTTGATAACAGCTGTTTGATCCTTAGTAGCTGAACGAACGTTGGTCATTTGTTTGGCCTTAGTGATGTTAACTGTCAAGTCGTTTTCACGAGAGTTTTCGCCAATGATCATTCCTTCGTAAACCTCAGTACCTGGGTTGACAAAGATGGTTCCACGTTCTTCGATAGACATGATTGAGTAAGTTGTAGCCTTACCAGCATCGATGGAAACAAGGGCACCACGGTGACGTCCACCAATTTCTCCTGGAATCAATGGTAAGTATTGGTCGAAGGTATGGTTCATGATACCGTAACCACGAGTCATTGACAAGAACTCCGTTGAGTATCCGATCAAACCACGCGCTGGAACAAGGAAGACCAAACGAGTTTGACCATTACCAGTTGAAATCATATCCAACATTTCACCCTTACGTTCAGAAAGGCTTTGGATAACAGAACCTTGGTATTCTTCTGGAGTATCGATTTGAACACGTTCAAATGGCTCACATTTAACACCATCAATCTCTTTTACGATAACTTCTGGACGAGATACTTGAAGTTCATAGCCCTCACGACGCATAGTTTCGATAAGGATTGACAAGTGCAATTCTCCACGACCTGAGACAGTCCATTTATCTGGTGAGTCCGTTGGGTCAACTCGTAGGGAAACGTCTGTTTGCAATTCTGCTTGCAAGCGTTCTTCCACCTTACGAGAAGTCACCCATTTACCTTCTTTACCAGCAAATGGTGAGTTGTTGACCAAGAAGGTCATTTGAAGCGTTGGCTCATCGATGTGAAGGATTGGAAGAGGCTCAACTGCATCTGTCGGTGTAATCGTCTCACCAACAAAGATATCTTCCATACCTGAAACGGCAATCAAGTCACCTGCTTTTGCTTCTTGGATTTCACGACGTTCCAAACCAAAGAAACCGAAGAGTTTTGTAACACGGAAGTTCTTCGTTGTACCATCTAGTTTAGAAAGGGTAACTTGGTCCCCAACTTTCACACTACCACGGAAGACACGACCAATACCGATACGTCCTACGAAGTCATTGTAGTCCAAGAGTGAGACTTGGAACTGTAACGGTTCATCTGAGTTGTCCACTGGAGCTGGGATATGGTCGATGATGGTGTCAAAGATTGGCGCCATTGTTTTTTCTTGATCAGCTGGATCATCTGACAATGAAGAAGTCCCGTTGATAGCTGAAGCATACACCACTGGGAAATCAAGCTGGTCATCGTCTGCACCAAGCTCAATGAAGAGCTCCAATACTTCGTCTACTACTTCTGCTGGACGAGCTGATGGTTTATCGATTTTGTTGACAACCACGATTGGGACAAGGTCTTGTTCCAAGGCTTTTTTCAATACGAAACGAGTCTGTGGCATTGTTCCTTCGTAGGCATCTACGACCAAGACAACACCATCAACCATTTTCATGATACGCTCAACTTCTCCACCGAAGTCCGCGTGTCCTGGTGTGTCCATTATATTGATACGAGTTCCGTTGTAGGCTACGGCTGTATTTTTCGCAAGGATAGTAATTCCACGCTCTTTTTCGATATCGTTTGAGTCCATAGCACGCTCTGCCAATTCAGTACGTGCATCAAGAGTTTCAGACTGCTTCAATAATTCATCAACGAGGGTTGTTTTACCGTGGTCAACGTGGGCGATAATCGCAATGTTACGGATATCTTCTCTTAATTTTGTCATGATTTCCTCTAATATTTAAATTTTTATTTCTAACTGAACAATTATACCACAGTCTCATTCAAAAATCACAGTTCAGCTAAGTGTAAATGTTTTCACTCTGCTTTTCTAGTCAAGGCAACTCTTTTCAAAGTCAGAGACTTATGATAAGATAAGCTGGTATGCGTTTAGATAGATTATTAGCCCAAGAAAAGGTCAGTCGCAAGGCTATGAAACAGGCTCTATTAAAAAAAGAAATCCTAGTAGATGATTGTCCAGCCAGCTCACTCGCTCAAAATGTCGACACTGGATTACAGAAATTAGTCTTTCAAGGACGACAAATCCAAGGCTACGAGCACAACTACCTCATGCTTCATAAGCCAAACGGAGTCGTTACAGCTAGCAAGGATAAGAAACTTCCAACCGTCATGGACCTCCTTCCACCTGGCATCCAGTCTGACCAGCTCTATGCTATCGGCAGACTAGACCGCGATACGACGGGACTGCTCCTTTTGACAGACAATGGACCTTTAGGCTTCCAACTCCTTCATCCCCAGTACCATGTCGATAAATCCTATCAAGTGGTAGTAAACGGACCGCTCACGTCAGACCATATCCAAAAATTCAAAGAGGGGATTGTCTTTTTAGACGGGACCACTTGTAAACCTGCTCAGCTTGAAATTCTGTCCGCAAGCCCAACAGAGAGCCGGGCCTCCATCACTATCTCTGAGGGCAAGTTTCATCAAGTCAAGAAGATGTTTCTATCAGTTGGTGTCAAGGTGACTGCCTTAAAAAGAGTCCAGTTCGGCGATTTTACATTAGACCCAGAACTAGCAGAAGGGCAATACCGTCCCTTGAATCCAGAGGAATTGGAAATCATTAAAAACTATTTAGAGATGGGGCGATAAAACAAAAAAAGCTTTATGTTTAAAGCTTTTTGTTTTTTGCTTATCTAAAAAATACTGCGACGGCTAGAATCCAGTTAAGAACAGAAACTACAAGTCCTATGATATTCAGAATTTTTTCTGTTTGATAGTTTAGTCCAGATTCTTTTTGGTATGAAAAAGCCAAGACCAATCCTATGATCCCCAAAATCAGACCCACTATTGGAGAAAGCAAACCAAGGACGATAGATAAGATACCTAAAATAAGTGAAGGTTTTTTCTTTTGTTGTGAATTCATATTACAAAATCTCCTTAAATTTAATATAAATGATGATACCATAAAATGCAAGATTTATCTATCATTAAACAGTTTTTAACAGAATGTTAGCTCGTCTTGACCTTTCCAATCCAAGAATCCAATCCATAAGAAAGGATATAAATCTCAGAGAAACCTTGCTTTTTCAGATAAAGTGCTGCATTGGTCACTCGTTGTCCACGTTGGTTTTCGTAGAGAAGGACAGGTTTATCCTTACGAAGGGCTGCAAGGCTTGACTTCAACTGATTTGAAGGAATATTGCGAGCTCCGAGGATATGTTTCCTGTGAAATTCTGCTGGTTCACGGACATCAATCAATTGTCCTTTCCGAATCAAGGCTTCAAATTCTGCATTGTCCACAATCTTAGCCGCACGACGAATACGAAGGTAGTTATACCCCATCCATGCCACCATCGCTAGTACGATTCCCCACAAAATCCAAATTGTCATAAGTTCTTATCTCCATTTTTCTCTATGTAGTCTAATTCTATCTTGTGCTCTCTACGAAGAACAGCTTCCGCCTCTAGATAGTCTAGCTTATCCATCAGACCTGCATCATAGATCCGAGAGAGTTCGAGCTTCATCAGTTCAATATCATACAAGCGCTTCCCCATGTAAACAATAATGCCAAACTGTTTGAGAAATTGCTGCACATCATAGAATGTTTTCATAGCTTCCATTTTAGCAGATTCTAGACTTTTTTTCAATACTGGACAGGCTCTTTCCCCCTATTTTCTTCGTCTTCATTGCCCATTCTTCCGCAAGTATGGTACAATAAAAACATGAGAATTCAACAACTACACTATATTATCAAAATCGTCGAAACTGGCTCTATGAATGAGGCAGCCAAGCAACTCTTTATCACTCAACCCAGTCTCTCTAATGCCGTTCGAGACTTGGAAAATGAAATGGGTATTGAAATCTTTATCCGCAATCCCAAGGGCATTACCTTAACCCGTGATGGGATGGAGTTTCTCTCCTATGCCCGTCAGGTCGTTGAGCAAACGCAGCTTCTGGAGGAACGCTATAAAAATCCTATCGCCCACCGCGAACTTTTCAGCGTTTCTTCTCAGCACTATGCCTTTGTAGTCAATGCCTTTGTCTCTTTGCTCAAGAAAAGTGATATGGAAAAATACGAACTTTTCCTTCGTGAAACTCGGACTTGGGAGATTATCGATGACGTCAAGAACTTCCGTAGCGAGGTCGGTGTCCTCTTTTTAAACAGCTACAACCGCGATGTTTTAACGAAAATGCTAGATGACAATCACCTGCTAGCCCACCACCTCTTTACCGCTCAACCCCATATCTTTGTTAGCAAGACCAACCCTCTAGCTAAAAAAGACAAGGTCAAACTGGCTGATTTGGAAGACTTTCCTTATCTGAGTTATGACCAGGGGACGCACAACTCCTTCTACTTTTCAGAGGAGATTCTTTCACAAGAGCACCACAAGAAATCCATTGTTGTCAGTGACCGTGCCACCCTCTTTAACCTTTTGATTGGTTTGGATGGTTACACCATTGCAACAGGGATTTTGAACAGTAACCTCAACGGAGACAATATCGTTTCCATTCCACTGGACATTGACGACCCGATTGAACTAGTCTATATCCAGCATGAAAAAACCAGCCTGTCTAAGATGGGCGAACGCTTTATCGAATACTTACTAGAAGAAGTTCAATTCGATAATTAATAGAAAAATGAAAAAGGGAAAAAGAAAAAGTTAGGAAATAGAAAGTGAAAAAGATACTACTGACCAGTGCTTTAATCCTTTCAATCGCAGGATTAGCACCCGCATCCGTCTTAGGAGAAGAAAACACTACTCAATCCACATCTGCTGTCAAGGAAGCAATTGCCAAAGAAGAAAAGAAAGAGTCGAGTGTTGAGGAAAACTCTAAATCAGAAACTCTTCCGAAAGTAGATGTGCAAGAAGACAAGCCCCAAAAAGAAGGATGGTACCAAGAAAATCACCACTGGCGTTTTTACCAAGATGATAAACCTGCTTTGAACTGGAAACAAATCCAAGGCAAATGGTACTACTTCGATCAAGATGGTAATCGTCTTCATTCTACTATCTACAAAGGCTATGCCTTTGACCAAGATGGTGTCATGATAGAAAATAGCTGGACCAAACTGGACAATCAATGGTATTATGCTGATTCCTCTGGACGACTAGTTCAGAACACCTGGAAAAAAATCAATGGTTCTTGGTACTATTTTGATCAAACTGGAAGCATGCTCAGCAACACTGCCGTTGATGGCTATCTTCTCACAAAAAGCGGAGCTATGGCAGAAAAGGGTTGGACAAAATTAGATCGAATTTGGTACTATGTCGCTCCTTCTGGAAAAATTTTGCAGGACAACTGGGAGAAAATCAACGGTTCTTGGTATTACTTTGACAAAGACGGTGGAATGCTGAGTGCGACAACCTTCAAGGGCTACCTCTTCAACCAGAGTGGAGCTATGGCAGAAAACAACTGGGTCAAAATCAAGGATACTTGGTTCTATGCGAACGGGTCAGGGAGATATGTCCAAGAAAACTGGCAAAAGATTCAGGGTTCCTGGTACTCATTTGACCAGAATGGTGGAATGCTAGCAGACAAATGGAAAGGAAGCTACTACCTCAAAACCAGTGGAGCCATGGCGGAGAAAGAGTGGATCTTCGATAAAGCCTACAAGAGCTGGTTCTATCTAAAAGCCGATGGCCGTTATGCTAATCAGGAGTGGATTGGAGCATACTACCTCAAGTCAGGTGGTTACATGGCAAAGAGCGAATGGATTTACGATAACTCTGACAAAGCACGCTACTACCTAGATGATAATGGACATTATGTTTCAGGAACTTACAAGATAGACGGTAAGGAACACCTGTTCCAAAAATACGGCCAATGGATTTCTGAAGTTTCAACTGAAGGTGGATTTACAAAAGGCCTATACAGTAATACCATTTTCCTAGACCCTGGGCATGGTGGTCGAGATTCAGGTGCCTTTTACTACAATGTAGCTGAAAAAGATCTCAACATGCAGATTTACCGTAAGCTTCGTACTAAGTTAGAAGAACTAGGCTACAAGGTTCTCACCTCACGTGATAGTGATATTGATGTAGATTTCATTACAGAACGTTCCCGTATGGTCAACAAAACCAACTCGGATATTTTTATCAGTATCCACTTCAATGCTACTGGTAATACCTACTCAAAAGCAAGCGGTATTCAAACCTACTCCTATAGCGATGAACCTGATTATCCAAGTAAGATTAATAAATACTGGCACAATCACCCCGATCGTATGAGTGAAAGCAAACGCCTCGCCGCTGCCATCCACTCCTCTCTTCTAGCAGAAACAGGAGCTAAGGATGCTGGCCTGTTGGAGAGCAGCTATGCTGTACTACGCGAAACAGCCAAACCAGCCGTCCTCCTAGAGCTTGGTTATATGGATAATTTCTCCGAAAACCAACAAATCAGAGATAGTCGCTACCAAGATAAACTGGTCGCAGGCATCGTAAAGGGGATCCAAAAATATTATGCTGGTCGATAAAAAAGTCTCGAGAAACCTCGAGACTTTTTATTTATCTTCTTTTTTATCCTTATCAGGAAAGAGGTAACCAAGTCCTACACAAGCTAGCACACCAGCACCAATCACCAAACCACTTGAAATGGGCAAGAGATCAAAAATAGCATTTGCAATGATAAAGGCAATGATCAAGCACATCAGACTAGCCTTGTAGTCTTTTTTCAAAAAGTTTTCTAGCATGAAATAAAGGAACAATCCTACTGGAATCAGTGACCAGAGGTTGACATCCAAACTTGGCCATCCAACAGATCCGAAATACAATACTAGCGCTGCTGCTACTAAAAATACAAGTCCCAATAATTTTTTCATTTTTTTGTCTCCATTTTCTTTTTTTGGTTCTTGAGTTGTCTGATACTGACCCCTCACGTCCCTTACATGAACCATTATAGCAGAGGAATTTTTCAAGAACAAGCCCTTTTGCCTATCTGGTCAATATCTCTGTCTAAGTGGTTGAGTATTTGTAACAAAAGAAAAAGAAGCCCTAATGGGCTTCTTGATTCTGCCGATTGTAACAGTATTTTTGAACGAATACCATCTAGTTTTTCTTTTCCTTTGACTCTAGAGAAGATTTGATTGCTTCACGCTCAGCCTGTAGTTGAGCTAAGTTCTTTTCTGCTTCCTCAAGTTTGCTGGTATCTGGTTTCACACGATAATAAACATTTTCTGGTTTCATTAACATCGCTCCATACTCTTGCCCAGAAAGTAGTCTTTCCTCAGCATGATTGCTTTTATCTGTAATCTTTCCATCATCAGCAGGTTGCATAACAACACCACTTGGCACAGCTACTACTACAAATCCTCCAGCAACAGAATCTTTTACCCATGCACTGATAGACGCTGTCTCAGAGTTACGACTATCTTGTCCTTTTGATACCTTTAATCCAACTACAGATTCGTACTTTTGATCATTTGTAAACCAAGTCGCATCTACTTCTCCAGAATCATTAATAATGTATTCATTGCCAGATTGACTACGCCAAGTGCCTTCTAAACTAGACAAATCATTGTTCTTGATTGCTTCAATATCTAGTTTTAGAACAGCAGTTTCTTTCTTCAACTTGCTAACTAGTGCTTCTGCTTCCGTAATTTTGGTATCTAAAGCAGTCAGTTGATCCTTGAGTTTCTGAATTTCCTCTTGTTTATCCTTATCAGTTTCATCTGTTTTTCCTTGGCTTGTAGACGATTGACTTGTTGTCTCGTTAGTTGAAACTGAAGACGATGCTTGATTTGGCTCTTTCTTTCCAATCAGAAGATATGAGAAAATACTTACCAAGATGAGAGTGACTAAAACAGAGAGTGCTATGCCAATATAGATTTTTATATTTTTATTCGGAGCCGACTTTGATTCAGACCGCTTAGGTCCATTGATCTCTTCAAATTGTTTTACCCATTCTTTCTTATTCATAATTTTCTCCTTTTGGATTGATATTCAGCCAAGCTTACGATACTTCATTCGTTACTATCCATGAACTTTTATGACTTTTAAAAAAAATCCAAGCAAAAATTTCTAGAATAAATAACTATAAAAATATCTCTAGATTGGTATCAAAACAAGTATTTATTACAATACATTATACCACAAAATATAAACAACCGTTTGTATTTATATTTTTATAAGCCAAAGAAATGGATTTTAAACAGAACCCATCTCCATTAGAAAAAGCCTGTCCTGAAACAAGGCTTTTACATATATCTCTTTCAAATCTCCCATTTTTATAGAAATCTAAATAATATATTTCTAAATCAATATTTTCACAAAACTATGTCATCACCTCACTATCTAATCTCAGTACATAAACCATTTTTTCTATGGCTTTTGTCTTAATCTTGATTTTTTTTCTTCAATCCAAGAAAAGCTCCTACTATAAACATGATTCCGGCAGCTAATAGTGTCTGGGCTCCGCTTGCTGTTCCGGTTTTTGGCAACTCATTAGGATTGTTACTAGTTGATTTACTATTGATGTTGGTATTTTTATTAGTTAAGTTCCCTTGTTCATTTAGATAAACGTTCTTGTTAATTTCAAAGTTTTTATCATTTTCATCAGAAACAATACTGTTGACATCATTAGTTGAATTAGATTGTGTTTTTTCTTTCTTTTTCGATACATCAAAAGTAGGTTTATTTTCCTCCTCCTTTTTCTCCTCTATTTTCTTGAATACAGGTTTTATAAAGGTATCTTTTGATAGATTAATAACATAGCCGGAGTCTTTTTTCCCTTCGAAACCAGAAATTTCCCAACCATCAAATTGGTATCCTTTTTCTAATTCACCCTTATAGACAGGTAACATAAAATCTTCTTCCGACACTATCGTTGAACTCATTTCTTTTCCATTTTGAATGGTCACAGTTACTGTATGAGGATTTAGTTCACTTACCTCTCCCGTATCTTTGTTTAAAATGAATTCTTTTACGGTTGTATTTCTTGCAAAATCTTTTACAACAATCTTAATGTTTAGTGTCTTATCTGTTAGTTGTTTAATATCATCAAATGATTTGTATTCTTTTCCATTAACATAAATATGTTGTTCTTGAATCTCACCATCGAATCCATTATTTCTTTTATCATTGATGTTAAAGACTACAGATTTTCCATTAGCATATTCGATACTAGTATTTCCTTTTGGATCAATCTTTACTTCTGGTTTGACATTATCATATAAAAATTGATAATGTACTCCAACCGCTTTCGCATTCAAATCGCTATAGCCAGTTTGAAGATAAACATTTCCATCCATATCTGTTACCTTATCTGGGAATCCGTTTGCTTTATAGTCTTTCATCCCCCAGTCCATGATGTCACCGTCTTTAACATTAAGCTTAATGTTAAAATCTCTAGTGTTATCAATGTGTAAATCTCCGTAGATTAAATAATTATCTACAACCGATTCATTAACTCTCAACTCCCAGTTAAAACCACCCTTATCAGAAATCTTACCTCTTAAATAAAATTCTGGATTTCGTACATAAATTTTATTAGTTTTAGATGGATTAAAGTAGTTCTTGTCCATTGAAAGATTTACTGGTTTTGCATCAATAAATAACGTAGAGCCATCTTCTTTTATAGCTTCTACATTGGACTTATCCTCTCCTGTGTACTCTTTACCATCCTTACCAAATAATACAAGTTTAGAAGGATCTGTCACAAGATTTCCATCGTTATCGATTGCCTCCCCTTTATCATTCATTTTAAATGTAAACACTTGATACCTTACAATGTTAAAGCCGTCCAAAGCCGACATTAATACTGATTGAGTACTTCTTCCATCTTCAACATTTCTACTATCAGCATAAATTGTTGTTTCTGATAAAACTCTTAGATTAGGATTGGCCTTTTGGATTTTTGCTATATCTTCCTTGTTATAGACTCCATTCCCTTCT
Organism: Streptococcus oralis; assembly: GCA_905372585.1. Classification (GTDB taxonomy): domain Bacteria; phylum Bacillota; class Bacilli; order Lactobacillales; family Streptococcaceae; genus Streptococcus; species Streptococcus oralis_CJ. The sequence continues at coordinate 80,161 of CAJPPL010000004.1, read as the reverse complement.
AACATATCCGTTTTTCCAGGATTATAGGTAGTCACTTTTAGTGCATAGCCTTTTCTCAGAATGATGTTATCCTTTAATAGATATTGTTGTTTTTCTGAATCAGAATAGATTTTACCAGATTCCATGTCCGTTAAATTATTTGGTTTATTTTTTGAAAGATCTCCTTCTCCTAATTCTATTACATTCCCATAACTTGATGCATACGGATATTCTGCTTTAGTTTCCTTATTTTTTTCAGGCATTCTAATTTTAGTTTCAGCTTTTATCTGACCATCATCTTTGACAAAAAACCTCATATCTCCTGCAAAAGCTAATCCATCCACAATATCATTAATATTAGCGTATAAATCAAATGTCATCGTTTTTGAATGGGAATCATACTTGGTCGTTTTGATTTCTATCGATTTATAGTTATTTCCATAGTATACCTTGGCATTTTTAGAAACATTACTGATCTTTCCAAGAATTTCAAAGTGTCCATCTTTAGATGGGTTTAGAATGCCATAAATTTTTGATTTGATTTCATCAAGTTTTTCAGTTTCATATTCTAAGGCACTACCATCGTCATAAGCAATGATATTTCCCTTATCATCGTATTTATAATCGTATTCCTCTATTCTCTTACCAGTTTCACTTGTAAAGTCATCAACTTCTCTAAATTTCTTTTTAATGAGTTTCTTTAAATCTTTGCTTTCAAAGTCTCTAATTGTTGAAATTGTTTTATGAATAGTCAAGCTAGATTTTTCTTCGGTAGCCTCTTCATTTTCTTGATGATGTTCTACTTCAGTTGTATCTTTTTTAAGACTATCCTCTTTTCTATTTTCTAAATTTTTAAATTTAGATTCGGAAATCTCGCCAAGCTTTTGGTATTTAGATGAATCTTGATCAGGATCTACTAGATAATAGGAAATCATCCCATTTTTATCAGCATGATCAGCAAATTTAATTCTATGAATCTTTGTGAAATTGCTAGAACCGTCTAATGCAATCACTTCAATGATTTTTCCTCTTAAATCTCCTGCACCTTTAATTTCATAAATGGTATTTCCGTCTTTGTCAAGTTTTCTATTTCGTCCTTGACCCTCACCTGCATAAGTGACTTCAAGATTTTTCTCAACCTCTCCATCTTCATTAACAAGAGCGGCCCCAGCATACCAAACTTCGTTGGCAATCTCGTCAAATTTTTCAGGATGTTCTTTTTGATCTCTCGCAAATAGCGTTTCATTCTTATATTGCTCTTTGACCTTGTGATAAGTATCCTTTGTAATTAACTTAATTTTTCCAGGGTTTGAAAAATCAATTGAAACAATCTTTGGAGGTGTGTTATCAATTTTTACAGGAATATAGGAAACCTGCCATGGATAATCCTTGGTTAATCTATATTTAAATTTATAGAAATATTGGCCTTCCGCAATCGGTTCAAATTGTCCTCGTATCTTAGTAGCAGGATCTTTTTTGTCATTACTTTCTGGGGCATTTTCTTCTCTACCTCTTGGGTTATAAATGAGTCCATCCCATTTCAAGTCACCCCAAACTTTTAGCTTAGAAGATTTAATGCCCTTTGCATCATTTCTTTTAGAGTTTAAAATTCCTTTAATAAAGTGTTCTCTCGAAATGACTTTTAAGTCTATTTGATTTTCTCCTTCTTTATTTGTATTTACTATTGAAATCACTCCTTCTTCTGCACTTCTTAATACAAGTGGAGAAGGCGTTAATCCTCTCTCAAGTTGAGCATCTTGAGGATTCCCATTTGAATCTAAAGGATAAATTTTAGCAATATTAGAACCACTTGATGAGGGTGCGTTGATTCCTTCGTTATTGAAAGCAAATAATTCTGGATTTTGATCTAGGGATGTTGTATTTTTATCTTTTCTATTTTGTATAACTCCTGCTGGATTAAATTTATCTATACCATGTTCTCCACCAATTCCCTTATTTAAGGTACCTGGAATTTTTGGTTTACCATCGTCATCATAACCTTCCATCGCTTTTGATTTTGACCCTTCTTCCCAGGCCCATTTATCAAGTATTGGTTCGTGGTTCCAATTCCCAGCAAATCCCATTAGAGGCATCGATAGAGATGGTTGGAAATTTGTTTTCTTCCCGTTGGAGTTTAGAGCTTCCATTTCTTCCACTGACTCAAAATGAATAAATGATTCTACAAATTTATTTTTGTTTTTAGCCTCTCCAACATTTATAACCGCATTTAAATCAAAGCTGGAATTTGGACCTATAGTGAAAGTGTCATGCTCAAATGTGATATTTGCTCCTTTGACTTTTTCTGGGTGAATTTCTGGAACAATTTGCTTCCCGTCCGGAGATTTTTCATCTTTATATGTTTCATCGAGTTTTAGCCTATCAGTTAGAGCATCTGTAGTTACAGTTGATGCTGAAACTTTAAAGGTTAAAGGTCTATTTGAGGTATTGTGAAGCTTGATTGTAAAGTATTTTTTATCACCTTTTATTTCTTTAAGAGAAATGGAACCATAAGAGTTTACCAAACCTTTAGAATCCGTGTTTTTGAAAGTCGCTACGACTTCATTTCTCAAAGCATTGGCAACATTAATTAGCCCCGCTCCCTGCTGTCTAGGTGATGCAAAGTATTGGCTTTTTTCTTTCCAAGAAGTTGCGTCCATCATAGGTCTTGCAGTATTTTGTAGGGCTATTTTTGTAAGACTTGTAAGGTCTATTTTGTCATCTCCCTTAAGATTTTTCAAGACAGGTCTTTCAAGCAATTCCTTTAATTTTGGTCGAATCAAAACAGTAGAAGCTGCTACGATTGGAGTTGCCATGCTAGTTCCTGACATATAACCATAAGTAGATTTACCATTGATAACATTTAGAGTAGATTTAATATTTTTACCAGGTGCTGAAACATCCGGTTTTAAAAGCAAATCTGTTCTTGGCCCCCAAGATGTAGACCCTGCTGGAACGATGATATCTTCTTTATAAAGTTCTTTGTCTGTGTCAGGTGCAAAATTAAAGTCAATTTCTTTTTCATCACCTACATTCGGTTTATTAGAATTATAGCTTTCCATATCAATTGGATAGTATTGTTCTAAGTTATCTTTAAAATCTTCCTTATTATTTCTTTTGACTTCAGTTTTTTTATCAGGGTTAATCATGTTCCATAATTTTACACCATCATCTCCTGAAATTGAAAATACTTGACTTTTAGTCCCTTCATCCGCTTCATATCCCATAGCTGGAAGGTCTGTCCAATTATCTCTATTGTAGTAATTTACAGTATTTACAACCATAATGGCACGTGCGCCTTTATCCATAGCTCTTTTAAAAGCATCTTTTAAATCCTTGGTATAAATTCTATCCATTACTGCAATTTTGCCCTTAAGATCCAATCCTATCAAATCTTGGTCTTGACCTTTGCCTATATATACAAATTTTAATGTATTTGGAGTTTTTGACCCATCCTCATTTGTTAGGATTTTATTTTTATCGAAAAAAGCCCCTATATTTCTGTATTTAAAACTTTGTCCTCCAATGTTAACCTTATCAAACTCAATGGTTTGATTCTTAGCAGAAGCGACCGCTATCGCATCTTCATGTGCGGCAGTTCGTGTTACATTTCCAGTATCTGTCATTTTCAGATTATTATTTGCTACTAAATCCCAAGAAGAACTTGAAGCAGAAGTCGCAAAGTTACCTGTAGCAACAACCATTGGGATTCCTGCTTTTCTTAATGCTCTAATAGCCTCCCAATATTTCTCGCCTACAAGACCTGTTCCCGTAAAGCCAGATGATACCGAAACAACATCGACATTGTGTTTGATCGAATCTTCAATAGCATGAAACATTGTTTCATCACCCGCAAACCCAGATCCTGCGTCAGAGTACATTTTATAAGAGAAAATTTGTGCATTAGGCGCAATTCCATCTATGCCATTAAAGTTCTTGATGTCTTTTTCAGTATCATTTCCAGCAAGAATCCCTGCAATATGCATCCCATGTGGGTCAAAATAATCCCTTCCATCATCATATTTTTCTACAGTGATTTTACCACCATTATAATAATTGAACGCATGAGGGATTTTATCACTCAACCAATAATTTTTATCAGTGCCTTTTAAGTCATCTTTTTTAAATTTCATCGAGTCTTTGGCATCATCATCGATTCTCATAGCCTTATGCCTATAATCTGTTCCAGTATCGATATTTGAAATAACCATACCTCTACCATCAAAATTTTTCCCAAATGGAGCATTAATAGACTTTAGGTAATCAATAGCTTCCTCAACTCCAATTTCCTTTCTGGCATGATTCATCATTGGTTGGACTTTTTGTGATCGTTCAACCGACGAAACACCTTCTATTTGTTTAATTTTGTCCAAATTATCTGGAGTTGTTTCAATGGCAGCGCCATTAAAAATCGTATTATAGGTATATAAAACTTTTGTATCCTTAAGATTGGATAGTTCCTTGATTGCTTTTTCTCCAGATTCTTTATCTTTAAATTCAGCAATATAGACAAGTTTATCTTCTTTTTTCGGATTTTCTGTATCTTTATTTACAAATGAGTCCGCATCATCTCCTTTGGGTTGCTTGGAGTCTTCTTTGATACTTGCTCCTTCGTTACTAGTTTTTTTGTCTATCTCAGACTTTCTACTAACAACCTCTTTTTCCTCAATAACTGTTGTCTTCTTCTCCTCAATATCCTTTGAAGTTTCTATAACATTATGAATATCTTCAGATTGTTCATTGTTTTCTGTTTCTTTATCTGCTACTACTTTTTCTTTACCAGAAATTTTTAAAGCATCTTCAGAACTAGGTGCATCTGCTACTACTTTTTCTTTATCAGAAATTCTTAAAGCATCTTCAGAACTAGGTGCATCTGCTAAAATTACCTCATTGGGGGCATATGCTGCTAAAATAACTGCAGCAGTAGTTAATGACAATACCGTACTTTTTTTCATTATAATTCCTTCATTTTTTATTTTAAACCCAATAGATAGAAAACTTTAACTTTGCTAGCCTTTGTTATAAAAAGTTTTATGACGTATTATCTAGTGGGATAGAGTAGTACATTTATATATAATTGTTAGCTCTCTGAAAAATAGTATATCAATTAAAAAAATTTAAGTCAAGAAAAATTAACCCAGGTTAATTTTTTTTTTAATCCATGTTAACAAATAGGTTAGTCAATAAATATTATAGTTAACTGGGTACAATATAAACTCATTCCTCCCATCAAAAATAGTAGCAATCAACTGGAATAATTACCAAAATCGCAAAAAGGGGTATGGATAGAATTTATGCCTTAATAAACATGCAAAAACAACCGCTATAATTTTCAACGGTTGTTTGTAACATATTTAATTTTTAACTCTCATCCTATCTTATCTCTTACGAACCCGCACTTTCGTAGGCATCCAAGCCCCTATCCCAGAGTTTTAAAGAAATAACAAAGAAAACAAGGGAAATCAACATCAACCCACCAATGTTAAAGAGCCCGTCTTTGTCCTGCAAGAAATAGCTGGCAGGATAGTAGGCCGTAAAGGCGAAAGGCACGATAAAGCTAATCAACCAACGAAGAAGCGAATTATAAATGGAAATCGGATACTTGGCAAAGTCATTAAACATATAAAAAATGTAAATCATGGCGCCTGACTGCTTGGTCCAAAAAGCGATACTGGCAGTCGCGATTTTCAAGGAAGTATAGATTAAGGTCGCAAAAGGAATGCAGACTAGAAAAATCAGGAATTTTGGAAGAGTCCAAGCAATGCTTGATACTGTTGTCGCTAGTAAAATTCCACCGACCAATAGTTCGCCCAAGGCATCAATCTGAAAGGTCTCAACCAAGATGTGAAAGAGAGGATTGATAGGACGCGTCAGGTACTTGTCAAACTCTCCTTTTCGCACCAAACGTTGCCCCAGAGCCCAGAGATTGTCAAAAAAGAGATGATCTAGTCCCTTGGGAATTAAGGAAAATCCATAGATAAAGGCGATTTCTTGAAAAGTCCAGCCTTCTAAGGAAGGAATGTGTTGAAAGAGCACATTGAGAAACAAGAGGTTCAGGCCTTGAGTCAGAAAAACTCCTAACACGCCCACCACAAAATCGACCTTGTATTCCATGATTTGCTTGATGTATTGTCTGATAAAAATCAAATGCATGCGTTGATATTTTTTCATACTAACCTCCTTGAATAGTGATAAAGGACTGGACTCGTTTCCATATCAACTGAGACAAGCCCACCATCACTATGAGCCAGAAGAACTGTAGCAAAAGCGCCTGAAGAATCTGACTGGCATCGTATTTCCCAACAATGATCATAACTGGAGTATAAATCAAAGATGAAAAAGGCAAGAAGGACAAAATATCAGAAACAATCTTTGGAAAGAAAGCCAAGGGAATCAGACTTCCAGACATAAAGGCCACTATAGAAGTCTTGAGTAGATTGGAACCCCATAGATTTTTAAAGACAAAGGCTGAAAATCCAAAGCAGATATTAAAGAAAAAATTGATCAGGTAGGCTAGGGTTAAGCTAAAGAGATAAAGGATGGTTAATCCCAGTACTTCTACAATTCCTTGCCCAGATAAAATTTTCATCAAGACAATGACACTTAAAAATGGCAGTCCAACAGAGATAAAAATCAACCACTTGGATCCAAGCTCTGTAAAGAGGTAAGAAGCCGCAAAATGCACTGGTCGCAACAAACGCATGATAATGGAACCATCCTTGACCTCCTCCCCAATCATAAAGGAGCTATCTGACCTGGTCAAAAGATTAGTCACAAAACTCATGATGATATAAAGGGTAATATCTGCCATACTGAATCCCTGAATCAAGGACTCCTTCGAGGAATCAAAGACGGCCTTCCAGAGATAGAAAGCGACAAAAGCCCCCATAACGTCGCCAATCCGATAGAGAAGAAAGTTGACTCGATAGGTAATCAACTCCTGAATCCCTGCATTGATAAAGGGTTTATAACGTCTCCAAAATTTGACCATCTTAGAGCTCCTTTCGGTAGAAGCGACGGATAATATCCTCAATATCCGTATCCACCATTTTCAAATCGCGAATCTCAAAATCAGACAGAGTTTGCTTGATAATATCAGCTGACTGGTAGCGGGAACTATCAAATTCAATGTTGAGGCTATTTCCTTGTCTATCAATGGTCATATCAGGTAGGCCTTCATAGTGAGAGACGAGATGACTTTGACCTGGCACCAGTTCAAAGGAAAGTGTCTTCATCTTGCCAAAGGTTTCCTTGAGCTGGCTCACCGTTCCATCAAAAATCTCCTGCCCTTTATCAATCATGAAAATCCGATCACAGAGTTGCTCAATATCACTCAGGTCGTGAGTGGTCAAGAGAATGGTTGTTTCTTCCTCTTGATTGATCTGAGTAATGGCCCGACGAATATTATCCTTGACCGAAACGTCCAAACCAATGGTCGGTTCATCTAAAAAGAGAACCTTAGGATTGTGGAGCAAGGAAGCCGCAATATCTGCCCGCATCCGTTGACCAAGTGAAAGAGTGCGCACGGGGTCCTTGATAAATTCCTTCAAATCCAAGACTTCATTCAAAAAGTCCATGCGCTTATGAAAGAGCGAGTCTGGCACATCGTATATCTCTTTCAAAACCGTGTAGGTCTCTTGCAGAGCCAAATCCCACCATAGCTGGGTACGTTGACCAAAGACCACTCCAATATCCTTGACATAATCTTGACGATTGTCCTGCGGAATCTTGCCGTTAATCCGACAAAAACCAGATGTCGGTTTCAAAATCCCTGTCAGCATTTTGATGGTTGTCGACTTCCCAGCTCCATTAGCTCCGATAAAGCCTAGAATCTGGCCCTTTGGTACCTCAAAGGTCAAATCTTTAACCGCTTCAAAGGTCTGCTTTTCAGGATGAATAAAGGAACGCAAAGCCCCCTTTAACCCAGGTTCCTTAACAGTCTTCACAAAATTTTTCTGAAGATGTTCCACTTCTATCATTGCCATATCTATCTCCCTATCGCAAGGAATAGCAACATTGTATTTTTGACTACAAATATTCTAAATCCTTACTTTCTAAACTTTCTAATTGTTATTCTTACAGAAGGCTTTATACCAACCTATTATAGTCCAATAAAAAAAGGAATGCAAGCGTTTGCCTACAGATTATGAAATTAGAGATTCCACTCTTAAAATAATACTTTTGAATCAAAAATTCTGGTTTAGTAGTTTTCTTAAAAACACCAAAAAACCTGCCCGATGGGCAGGTTACGAATTGTAAAAAGCAAACTATTTTGATCAAAGAACTAATCTTTCATAATTCTTTTCACAATCCCATTTCTATCAATTAGAAAACAATCTGGAAAGGTCATCTGCTCCCATTTTTCATAATCAAAACTGGAATCAAAGTGATGTAGTAGTATTCCTATCAAATTCCCGTGTGAACTAAGTAAAATCGTTTTTTCTGAGTATCTCTCTTCCAATTCCATTAAAAAATTTAGTACTCTAGCTAGTGCGTCTTGATTTGATTCCCCTTCTAAAAGAGATTCACTAGGATTTTGCCATAAATACTTAATACTGTCTTCAAACTCAGAATCTTTTATAAAGGTTGAAGATAATTTTCGCTCTCGTAACCGATTATCAAGAACTATTTTATCAAATTGAATTGGCGAGCTATTAATCGTTTCAAATGCTCGTTTATAAGGACTAGAAAAATAATAATCAATATTAAAAGAATTCAAAAACTCTAACTGGTCAAGAGATGAAAATCCTTTTTCTGATAAAGTTCTATTAAAATCATCACTTGAAAATCTTGAATGAGCATGTCTAAGTAAAATATAAGAATTATTCATAAGTCATTCCTTTCAATTATTATCATCAGTCTCAATGGATTTTTAAGCCCTCAATTATTCTCTAAAAATTCTTTAATGCGAGAAACAATAGCATCGCTTTGATAATGATAGAGATCGTGTGGTGCATCCATATAGATGACTTGAACATTAGACTGGTCGCTTGCAAATCTCTCTGCATAACGTTGCCACTCAGATTGGCTAAAACTAGTACCTTCACCGTTAGACACCAGTAGTAAGGTGGGAATTTTCGGATTGATGCTAGAAGTAACTTTCTTGGCATTTTCCTTTACCGTTTGGGATTCATGAAGCATGGCTTGTGACATCAACTGCTTATAAGCTAGAAATCTATATTGTTTTCGTTCAGTTTCAGTCAGAGTTTGATTTTTTATATAAAAAGACTCAGGGAAGTAGCGTAATAAACCAATCTTGCTGCTCCAATATGCCACAGTGAGCAAGGCCTGATTATCCTTTAAATTCTCATAACTTGACGGCAGTGCCCAATCTAAACCAATCAAGGCTTTCACTTCATCAGGATACTTCTCCTGCCAAGCCAAACTCTCTAGACTAGCCATGGAATGAGACAGAATGATAAACGGCCCTGTGATATTTGCTTGCGAAAGAGCTTGGCGAGTCTCAGACAAAACCTCCATCACATCTCTTGAATGATTGCTATCATCACTATAACCATATCCCGCCCGCTCCACGATAACTACCTTATACTGTTTTGATAAGGATTCCGATACTTCTTTAAAATCCAATATAGGAGAAGCAATACCAGCACCTGAGAGAACTACTATAGTCTCAGGACCATCCCCTTCAACGTAAACATTTATTTGATGTCCATTGACGAGAACTTGTTGCCCCATAGGTGTCAGTGAGGCTTCTTCCTTTTCCAAACTGATACGGTGAAAGATGAATGTAGCGAGTAAAAACAAAAGAATGAAACTGAGAAAGCCAAGAAACCATTTTTTCAGTATTTTCATAGCATTATTGTACAAAAAATAAAACCTTTTAGCAACTTAAGATTGGTTCTTCTACAGTATATTCGCTATATAGCCAGACACCAAAAAACCTGCCCGATGGGCAGGTTTCATCTGTATTGTTCAGCTAGATTACGCTTTACCTTCTGAACCGAATACGTCGATACGTTCTTCAACTGATGCTTGGATAGCTTTTACACCGTCAGCCAAGAATTTACGTGGGTCGAAGAGTTTCTTCTTGTCGTATTCTGCTTCGTTTGCTTCGTAGTCACGAGCAAATTTACGAGTTGCGTTAGCGAATGCGATTTGGCATTCAGTGTTAACGTTAACTTTCGCAACACCAAGTTTAATAGCTGCTTGGATTTGGTCATCAGGAATACCTGATCCACCGTGCAATACGATTGGGAAGCCTGGAAGAGCTTCTGTCAATTTTTGCAAGTGGTCAAGGTCAAGACCTTCCCAGTTTGCTGGGTATGGACCGTGGATGTTACCGATACCAGCTGCCAAGAAGTCAATACCAGTTGCAACCATTGCTTTAGCGTCTTCGATTGGAGCCAATTCACCTTTACCGATGATACCGTCTTCTTCACCACCAATAGTACCAACTTCAGCTTCTACTGAGATACCTTTAGCGTGTGCTTTTTCAACAACGTCTTTAGCCAATTTAAGGTTTTCTTCAACTGGAAGGTGTGAACCGTCAAACATGATTGAAGTGTAACCAACTTCGATACACTCAAGTGCATCTTCGTAGTGACCGTGGTCAAGGTGGATAGCTACTGGTACAGTGATACCCATTGACTCAACAAGGTTAGCGATCAAGTTGCGAGCAACTTTGTAACCACCCATGTATTTAGCAGCACCCATTGAAGTTTGGATCAAAACTGGAGCTTTTTTAGCTTCTGCTGCACGCAAGATAGCTTGAGTCCACTCAAGGTTGTTTGTGTTAAATCCACCAACTGCATAACCGTTGTCACGAGCTGCTTGGACAAATTTTTCTGCTGAAACGATTGCCATTTGTCAGGCCTCCTATATATTTTTTGGGACATCCCATTTACATTGTTCATTTTATCACTTTTTGACAAAAAAAGCTAGTTTTTCCCATACTTTAGATTGAATTTCTTCCAACTCAATCAATGTAAACCCTTTCCTCTCCTTAGTCTTGAGCGACTTTAGGATAAGACATGAAGAAGGTCAAATGATCATCTTGCATCTCAAAATGATAAGGTAATTTCTCGTGTTCTAATAAACTTTTGACCACAAAGAGCCCCATTCCTGAACCCTTGGCCTTGCGACTAGCATTGCCAGAAAAAGACTGGGCCAATTTTTCTTGTTCTTCAGGACTACAGCTATTCTCGATAAAGAGTTCCCCTTCTCTTTCACCAATTCGAACCAAGCCACCTGGAGTGGAGTGCTTGATAGCATTGCTGATAAGATTCGATAGGATCAACTTCATCACAGATGGATTTATGTAAGCCTGCTGATGGATTAGACTAATGTCTACCTGAAGTTCTCTCTCCTTGGCGAGCAAAGCATAATCCTTGACCAGACTTTGCGTCATCTGAGGGAGGTCAACCTCTTCTTTCTCGTCTCGCAATTCCTGAACCGAAGAAAGAGAAAGAATCTGAAGAACGTGGTGACTGAGGTCATCCACAATCCCCAAGGCAACTCCCAGATAGTGGTCTCTATCCTTATAACGACCGATATTTTCTTTCATATTTTCGATTAGGATTTTGAGACTAGCCAGAGGTGTTTTCAGTTCATGAGAAGCTCCTCGCAGGAACTCAACCTTCATCTTCTCCAGCTGGAGAATGGCTTCATTCTTGTCATGCAAGTCCGCAATAACAGTCAAGAGATGCTGGTAAAGGCTATTGATTTGTTCCTTGAGATCACCTATCTCATCCTTAGAATCCACGCGCAATCGTACTTGGGCATCCAAATCCATCATCCGACGGGTCACCCGCTTGATTTCCAAAATCGGTGCAACAATGGTACGAGCATAGATGTAGGCCACCAAAAGAGAAATCAGAAAGGATGCCAGCAAGGTATAGGGGAGAAACTGGAGACTGATCTGCTCTGCTTCCTTTTGCAAATCCATCGAAGCTAGAAATTGCAGAGTCATGGTGCTACCATCTTGCGTTTTCACCTCACGCTCCTCGATAAAGAGAGAGGTGGTCTGGCGGTCTGTGTCCAGAGGAAGATTGTCCTTGACTTCTAACTTGTCCTCGGTCATCTCTCCTTTGACGGCCCCCTTAATATCACTAGTCTGGGAATACAAATCTAACACTTGCTCGATGTTCTGCCTATCCTTTCCTTCTAGGGACTGGGCAATGGCTGTCGCTTTCTGGCCAATGGTTTCTTGACGATGGCTCAGATAAGTAGAGGGAAAGAGAAAATAAATGGCTAAATGAAGACAAATAACCAGAACACTAAAAATCGAGAAGGTATAGATAAATATCTTTGTAAATAAACCTGTTCGTTTCATTTTCGCTCCAATTTATAACCAACATTGCGCACAGTGAGGATACAATCTAGGTCTAGCTTTTTCCGCAGTTCCTTGATATAAACATCAATGACACGATCAAAGGGAACCTCATCTGTTGCCTTCCAGACAGCATCGATAATTTGAGAACGAGTCAAGGCTCGTCCCTCATTTTTCACCAGATAGTCCAGAATTTCCAACTCTTTGGCATTAATGGCCACTTCTTGACCTGCGAGGCTTGCGCTGTAACTCTCAAAGTCCACCTTGGTATCCTTATAAGAGAAGATTCGTCCCGTATCGTAGTAGCGCTTGAAAATCGCATCTACCCTCACTTTTAAAAGGGAGAGGGAGAAGGGCTTTTCCAGATAACCATCTGCCAGAGAAGCAAAGGCGCCCATCTTATATTCCTCATCCTGGAAGGCAGTTAACATTAAGACAGGAACCTGACTGGTCTTACGAATCTCGGCTAGGACTTCTAAACCATTAAGCTTGGGCAGCTGGATATCCAGTAGTACTAGGGCTACTTCATAGCTGGAAAATTTTTCCAGAGCTTCCTGACCGTCTGCTGCCTCAATGGTTTCATAACCACAATCCGTCAAATAGTCACTGATTCCCTCACGGATCATCTCTTCATCTTCTACAATTAAAATTTTCATAGAAAAAACGTTTCACATTCCTTTAAATTTCTTGTAAATCTTCTCTGTTTCATCCTGATAGGAAGAGTCCTTATCAAGATGAAATAGATAAAAATGCTACCTATATTATACCCCATTTAGGGGAGAATAGGTAGCAAGTTTTTTATTCGCTATCGAGCAAGAGTTCTTTTGGTTGTTTTCTGAGGAGATTGCTTGAGGCAAGCGCCATAACGAGAACCACTAGAACCAGAGCAAGGACAAAGACGATGATAAAGTCTGATGTCTGAATAGAAATATCTAAGCTCGACAAGGTCTTACTAAAGCCGTCTACTTCTGCACCACCACCAAGATTAGAGGCTTGAGCAGCCTTGCTGGCTTGCTTGGCAACACCTGAAGTGACATTGGCAAGAACAGTATTTCCGATGGCTCGAGCTGTGTAGTTGGCTAGGAAGTAAGCCGAAACGAGAGCAGGGATGGCGATCAGGATAGATTCGGTGATGAATTGCCCCAAGATACTTGCCTGCTTGAGACCGATAGAGAGGAGGATTCCCACTTCCTTGCGACGGGCGTTGATCCAAAGGCTGAGCAAGAGGGCAAGGAGAAGAACTGAGAAGCTCAAGCTACCCCAGAAGAGGAGGTTGGCCATCTTGTACATACCAGAGATGGATTGCTCAAGAGCTGGGTAGTTAGAGGAGCTCTTCACAAGTGTGTAGCTCTTCCAGTTGATACCACTGATACCATTCAACTCTTTCATGACATCATCCAAGTTCTTGTCTGCTGTTACAAAGAAGGTTGCGTCCCCATAAATAGCTGTGTCTTCTGTGTATCCATAAAGTTTTGCAGCAGTGTGAATGTCTGTGATAGCTGTATTTTCATAGAGTTCTTGTGAGTAGGTTACTGCTGACTTATTGTGACCATCAAAGAGTCCCTTGATTGTCACTTCAACTGTTTCCTTGGCACCTTTTTCATTGTCGGCATCGTAGATATTGGAGTCTAGTTTGACCTTATCTCCGACTTTCCAACCGTGTTTAGCTGCCAAGTCCTTGTGCATGAGGATCTTGTCTTTGTCGTCGTTGGTTAGGTGCTCACCTTGAACCAGCTTATATGAGCCAGAGACAAACTTGTCTTCTTTAGAGGAGTCATTGACACCTGTAATCATCAAGCTGCTTCCAAACCGTTTGGCACGGTCTGCAGTGAGATTTTTCTTGGTTTCTGGCGTTTCGATGAGGTCATATCCAGTCAAATCTCCGATAGCGTTGATGCGTTTAACATAAGACTCGATGGCCTTATTTTCGGTGATTTTTTTGATATCCTCACCCTTGATATTCCCAGAACCACGTGGCGTCCCTTGATTGACCCGACGATTGATTTGCATGGAGAAGCTATTGGTGATATTTTTAAAGGTCTCCTGAGAAGCCTTGGCAGTAGCTCCCTTGATCGACAAGCCGACCAAACTCAAGCTCGCCATGAGGAGAATAATCAGGAAGATAACAATCGATTTGAAAAACTTCCTTGTAACATAGGCAAATGCGTTGTGTAACATAGGTTCCCTTTCTAGATTTTATTCTATTTCAATGTCTTATAACTTATATAAATTATTTTTTCTATTTCCCTTAGATTGTGCGGACGGGAGCAACTTCCTGTAGGAATTTCATCCCTAATTTTTGAGCCATATGTCTCAAAAATTCCGGCCTAGATAATAACTTTGTTATTATCTAGGCTATCACTACTGCGGGAAATAGTTGTTAAAGACTCACTTTGTTTATTATTACTTTACACGTACTGGTTACCAACTAATACTATTTTAAAGTTTAATAACTAGATTCTATATTTCAGTCAGTTTCTTATCCTTCAATTCAAGTGTAATATCTGACGCTTGTGCCACTTCTTTACTGTGCGTAACGACGATCACACATTTACCTGTTTTCTCGGCAAGTGATTTGAGCAGTTCGATAATATCTCCGGCAGTTTTAGGGTCCAGATTTCCTGTTGGCTCATCAGCTAGAATAACTGGAGCTTCGGATACCAAACTACGAGCGATAGCTACACGTTGCTGTTGACCACCTGATAACTGGAGAACGTTCCGCTTGATCTGACTTTCATCCAAACCAAGCTCAAGAAGTGTATCCTTGCTTGCTTTTTTGTTGACCAAGCGGATATTTTCCAGCGGAGAAAGATAATCTATCAAGTTATAATTTTGAAAGACCAGGGAAATATGGTGCATACGATGGTAAGAATACCCCTTGTTCCGAATGTCCTCTCCTTGGAAAAGGATAGAACCTTCAACAGGACTATCTAGACCAGCAAGTAGGGACAAGAGAGTGGATTTTCCTGCTCCTGACTCACCAATGATACTATAAAATTTTCCGGGTTCAAAATTATACTTGATCTGATATAAAACTGCCTCAGCAGTGTTCTTATAACGGTAGGTAACATCTTGCAATTGTAATAAAGTCATGATTTCTCCTTCTTAACTAATAGATGATAAAATTTCTTTCGGCGACTTTCTAAATAAGAATAGGAAACAAAGGGCTACAGACAAGCAACCAATCAGGAGCAGAAAGACATAGGATTCTGCAAAGGATAAGAGACTGGTTGATAGACCACTTGCTTTTGCCAGCGTGTCTTGTAAGCTTGCCTGGTCTCCACTGGCTAGTACAGTTTGGAGTAGATAGGATGTGATGGCATTTCCAGCGATAAAGGATGGAAGCAAAGCTCCGATTGATACCAAAACGACCTCTAAACAGAACTGGAGGAAGATCGAGCTCTTGCCTTTTCCAAGTGCCAGAAGAATCCCCACTTCGTAGACCCTTTCTCTCAGCCAGAGAGACAAGACCAAAATCAAGGCTCCAGCTCCAGCTATCAACATCCCATAAAGGAAGATGGTGAGGAAGGTTTGGAAGGTTGCCACTGAGTCTTTGATTTGTTCAAAGGCCTTGTTTTCCTTCTCAACTTGGTAGCCTTGACTTTCCAAAGCCAAGTTTTCCACCTGCTTCATGAGTCCGTCCATTTCCTTAGGATTTTCTACATAGAAGCGCGCTGCACTGACTTGAGCTTCACTATTTCCCAGAAGGGTTTGGCTGCTTTCATAGTCTGTAAAGACTTGGTTTTCACTGAAGTCAGAAGACAAGCCTGTGAATTTCTCTTGTTTTTTACCAGAAAAGATGCCGACAATTTCAAACTCTACTGTTTGCCCTTTTCCAGATTCTGACTGACCAGCATCCAAGCGAATCTTGTCATGAAGCGAAAGACCGTTCTTCTTGGCCAACTCTTCGTGAATGAGGATTTTCTTGGAGTCCCCTTTTTGAAGGTGTCGCCCTTCTTTTAGATTGAAAGCCGAACTAGTAAAGGTGACATCCTTGGATGAGTCCTCAAGAGACGTTAAGCTAACCAAGTTCTTGTCCGCGGCTGACAAATCATCACGTTCAACGCTCTGCTCGCCACTCACTGCTTCCTTGTCTTTTAGTTTTGCGACCGTTTCGAGTTCAGGAGAGACATTTTCCAGTCCCTTAATCTTGCTCACGGATGCTAGGTCAGACAACTTGAAGGTCTGTCCATTTTCTATCTTTTTGATAGAAAAAGATGTGTTGAGTGATTTGTAAAGATTACTTTCTACTGTTTTGTTGGACTTCATCAGAGTCAAACAGGCTGAAATTCCTGCTAAAAGGACAAATAAAATCAGAAATAAAATAAAACTTCTCAGTCGTTTTCTGCTGACATAAGCCCAAGCTCTTTGGATTGGATTCATTTGTCACCTCCATATTTGTAAGACTATTATAAAATCCAAATATGAAATGTTTATGAAATCGAAAAAACTTTTTGATTTATTTTTCGAAAAAAAGCTGGTATTTCTACCAGCTCCATTTTTATAACTATATCCACTCAAAGCAAAGAAAATGCAGAAACTAAACCAGAGAGGATGTTGGCTGTGGCATGCATTAGCCAACTTGGTAAAATTGATCCTCCTGCTATCTTTTCATTAACAAAACCAAGATAAGCTGCTATTGCTCCAGTAAAAAATACAATGAAAAAAGTGACTTCCAAACTCACTACTGAAGCAAACAATACTCCATGAAGCAATCCAAAAGCGAAGGCCTGTATGGTATTTGCAAAGACAAACGGCATGTGATTTGCCATTCGTTTCAGTAGAAAACCTCTAAATAATAGTTCCTCTGGTAAAGATGTTTGCAAAATACTGTAAATTAGAATACTTGGTAAAGCCTTATATTCCATAGCAGAAAAAGCCGAAGTAGCTGTTTCTAGACTACGCGTAAGAGGAAAGATAAGGATAGAAAAAATAGTAAATAAGGAAAATCCCCCCACCATCCATAAAATCAGATGCAAAGTTTTTACTCTTTTGATAGCTTTTAGTCCGATCCATTCCATAAATGGAACTTTCCCCCTCATAGTCATAAACCACCAGATAGAAGGTAGTAAAATAATAAAGAGAATTTGAATAAAGGCGCTCATTATTCGTTGAAGTTCATTAACCATCGTAATCCTCCTTTACACTTTTGAAATACTCATTTCAAATACCAAATGACTATCTACTCCTCCTTTCCTACCTTATATATCCGTTTTAACCAAGCCTATTAGTATCCATTACTCGATGATTTTTCATATAAGACTTTTTGCAGTTACTTTCTATCTATATTATAGCACTATTTAAAAAAGAAAAAAACAAGAAAGGTAGACCTCTCTTGTTGAATAATCACTATGCGTGCTAACAAAAAAAGAGCTAGCCAAAGCTAACTCTTACCCTATGCGGAGAGAGGGACTTGAACCCTCACGACCTAAAGCGGTCACAGGATCCTTAGTCCTGCGCGTCTGCCAATTCCGCCATCCCCGCGTCGATTACTTTACTAGTATATCAACTTTCAAAATCTTTGTCAACACTTTTTTCAGATTTTTTTCATTTTTCCAACAGTCTTATAGTTCAATTTCAGCAAGGTTTTCATCCAGTAATTTTGCTCCCAATGTGTTCTTAAAATGCCCAAGAGCAAACTGATGATTTTCTGGCCAAATAGAGGCAACTGCAGGCTTGACAATCTCGATTTGATAACCTAAATTATAGGCATCAATAGCCGTATGAAGAACACAAATATCCGTCAAAACACCTGTTAAGATAACAGTATCAACCCGACGTTCACGCAAACGGATATCTAAGTCCGTTCCTGAAAATGCTGAATAGTGACGCTTGTCCATCCAAAAGACGCGACTATCCGCCTCATGCTCAGCATAAAAGTCAGCTAGGGGGCCATAAAGGTTACGCCCACTAGTTCCGATGATGTTGTGTGGTGGAAAGAGCTTGCTTTCTGGGTGGAATGTATCCTTCTTCTCATGAGCATCAATGGTGAAAAAGACATAGTCTCCACGATCAAAAGCTAATCTGGTTACCTGATCAATGGCTTTTGATATTTCTTGAGCAGGTGCTCCAGCAGTTAGCTTTCCATGGTCTGCTACGAAATCCTCTGTATAGTCAATCGAGATTAAAGCCTTTGCCATTAGTAGTCCCTCTTTTTCACTTCCTCAAAAATATCACCAATTAGAACTTTGAGATAAGTCCCCTTCATTCCTAATGAACGACTCTCAATAATTCCCGCAGACTCCAATTTACGAAGCGCATTGACAATCACTGAGCGTGTAATGCCAATACGGTCTGCAATAACAGACGCAGTCAGCTGTCCTTCATTTCCATCCAGCTCAGCTAAAATAGCTGATACGGCACGAAGTTCTGAATAGGAAAGGGTATTGACCGCCATGGTAACAGCCGTACGACGGCGAATATTCTTCTCATCTTCTTCACGTTGGAAGTTCAACAGTTGAATCCCTACCACCGTGCTCGCAATCTCGACAAGGATCAAATCTTCATCTTCAAATTTCTTGTCATTGCGCCAAATGATCAACGAACCTAGGCGAATTCCTGATACATGAATCGGAGCGATGGTCGTCAACCCATCTGGAAAGTCCGCACGGCTCTCCACAGGGAAAATAGTCAAATCATGTTCAACAGGAAGATTGGCTTCCGTGTCGTAAATCATGTTTGCCCCTTGTACATAGACCTCAGGGAAGGTTTTGGTTTGGAAGAATTGTTCTACACGGTCGTTATTGGTCTTATAACGCATAAAGTAACCCAAGAGACGTCCCTTGTTATTCACAATACAAGCGTTACAGTCAATAATATCTGCTAACTGGCGTGTGATCGCATTGTAAGGAAGTTCATCTTGGAGTTGCTCCTCAGAGCGCTTTAGAATAGACGTGATTTTTCTTGTTTTTTCTAATAAATGTGCCATTTTTTACCTCGCATATAATCGCTTCCATTATAACATAGAAAAGTCTTTATTTCAATAATTATCTGAAAATTGCTTATTTAATTGCAATTTTGAACAGCAAAAATATTTTAGAAAAAAAGCGATTTTTTTATTGACATCCTATTTTGTTTTTGATATTATAACATCATAAGAAGATGACATGATAAATCCCTTTCCGTTTCACCTATCCTTTACTATCACCATCTTCTTTTACTATCGGTCTCCTTATATATAAAAGCGATTCACAGTGTGAATCGCTTTTTTCTATTTGTCTCCTTTGTTACGAATAACAAAGCCTGTTTTCTTTTCGCTTGAAGTATTGCGAGGTTTTTTATTGTCTTTATTACGGTAACGTCTGTCTTTATCAAAACGATCGTTCCCACGACTGCCTTTCTTGAAATCATCACGGCGACCATTGCCACGGCGATCACGGTCTCGACGGTCGTCTCCATGACGGCCTCCACGACCTCCCTTACCTTTGCCACCGAATCCATTACCTGATGGTTTAAATGGCAGTGGTTTTTCACGCGCAATCTCCACTTCAGGCAGGCTGTCTGGATCTTGGACTGTCAGACTCAAGATATACATAGCCAATTCTTCTGGACTGAATTCTGCTGCTAACTTACGAGCATCTTTAGCAAATTTCTCAAAGTTCCCACGAATTGCTTCGTCTGCGAAGTCTCGTTCGATTTTCTTGAGCGCTACTTGTTTCTTAGCTTGGAAGGCTTCTTCTGCTGTCGCTGGTTTCAAGCCTTTCATGCGTTTCTTAGTCAAGTTTTCGATGATTTGAAGGTAACCCATTTCATTTGGTGCTACGAAAGTAATAGATTGACCTGACTTACCAGCACGACCTGTACGACCGATACGGTGAACATAACTTTCAGGATCTTGTGGAATATCGTAGTTGTAGACATGGGTCACACCTGATATATCCAAACCACGAGCTGCCACGTCTGTAGCAACCAAAACGTCAAGATTCCCATTTTTAAAATCACGAAGGACACGAAGACGTTTGTTCTGGTCTAAGTCGCCATGAATTCCTTCTGCACGGAAGCCACGGATTTTAAGACCACGAGTCAATTCATCTACACGGCGTTTGGTACGACCAAATACGATAGCAAGTTCTGGTTGTTCCACATCCATGAGACGCGTCATGGTATCAAATTTTTCTTGCTCCTTAACACGGATATAGTACTGATCCACTAGCTCTGTTGTCAATTCCTTGGCAGCAATCTTGACATGCTCAGGTTCTTTCATAAACTGAACACCAATACGTTTGATAGCATCTGGCATGGTTGCTGAAAAGAGCAAGGTTTGACGATTTTCAGGGACACGGGAAATGATGGCTTCAATGTCTTCAAGGAAGCCCATATTGAGCATTTCATCCGCTTCGTCAAGAATCAGAGTTTCAATATCTTGTAATTTCAAGGCCTTGCGTTTAATCAAGTCCAAGAGACGGCCTGGTGTTCCTACCACGATGTGAGCACCAGATTTAAGGGCCTTGATTTGTTTTTCAATGCTGGAACCACCGTAAACTGAGCGAACTTTCACTCCCTTGCTACGGCCAAAGCGGAAGAGTTCTTCTTGGCTTTGGACAGCGAGTTCACGAGTTGGAGCGATAACCAAGGCTTGGATGGTCGCTTCTTCTGTACGGATTTTTTCAAGGGTTGGCAAGCCAAAGGCTGCGGTTTTCCCTGTACCAGTCTGAGCTTGACCGATAACGTCTTTTCCCTCAAGAGCCAAAGGAATAGTTTGCTCTTGGATAGGACTTGCTTCTACAAATCCAGCTTTTTCAATCTCTGCTAGCAATTCAGCAGACAAGTTAAATTCATTAAATTTCACGTTATTCTTCTTTCTAAAGGTGGTGCGAAGCCACCCTATAGGGCTTTAGTGTATACTTTTCTTTTCATGACGTATCTTCTACAAAAAAGAGATACCGTGTTGCTTCTTTTCCACGAAAGAAAAGTACTAGTTTCTTTGCAACCTATCTAGTATAACACAAGAGGGAAGCAAAAGATAGTAGAATCCTTTAGGAAAATCATGTAAACGATTTTTTAACAGTAAAGTGGCCTGAAACTTGTTTTTCAAAGGAAATGAAGGGAGCATTTCAAGCTCACTTCATTTCCCGTAGCAGAATTGTGCAAAAGTTTTTTTCTTGTGCTAGAATGAAATGCGAATAGGAGGAAGATAAATGTTAACTTATGATTTAATCGTTATCGGATTTGGTAAAGCTGGGAAAACACTAGCTGGGAAACTGGCTTCAGCTGGCAAAAAAGTTGCCCTCGTTGAACGTAGCAAAGCTATGTATGGAGGAACTTGTATCAACATCGGATGTATCCCAACTAAAACCTTGCTAGTTGCTGCTGAGAAAGATTTGTCTTTTGAAGAAGTCATTGCTACCAAAAATACCATCACTGGTCGCCTTAACGGTAAAAACTATGCTACTGTTGCGGGTACAGGTGTGGATATCTTTGATGCGGAAGCTCATTTCCTTTCAAACAAGGTTATCGAAATCCAAGCTGGTGACGAAAAACAAGAATTGACTGCTGAAACTATCGTCATCAACACTGGGGCTGTTTCAAACGTCTTGCCAATCCCTGGACTTGCTACAAGCAAAAACGTCTTTGACTCAACAGGTATCCAAAACTTGGACAAATTGCCTGAAAAACTTGGAGTTCTTGGTGGCGGAAACATCGGTCTTGAATTTGCAGGTCTTTACAACAAACTTGGAAGCAAGGTTACAGTCCTAGATGCCTTGGATACTTTCCTACCTCGTGCAGAACCTTCCATCGCAGCTCTTGCTAAACAATACATGGAAGAAGACGGTATTGAATTGCTTCAAAACATTCGTACTACTGAAATCAAAAACGACGGTGACCAAGTTCTCGTCGTAACTGAAAACGAAACTTACCGTTTCGATGCCCTTCTCTACGCAACTGGACGTAAACCAAACGTAGAACCACTTCAACTTGAAAATACAGATATTGAACTAACTGAACGTGGTGCTATTAAAGTAGACAAACATTGTCAAACAAACGTTCCTGGTGTCTTTGCAGTCGGAGACGTCAACGGTGGGCCTCAATTTACCTACATCTCACTTGATGACTTCCGCGTTGTCTACAGCTACCTTGCTGGAGATGGCAGCTACACTCTTGAAGACCGTCTCAATGTGCCAAACACCATGTTCATCACACCTGCACTTTCACAAGTTGGTTTGATGGAAAGCCAAGCAGCTGATTTGAAACTCCCATACGCTGTCAAGGAAATCCCTGTTGCAGCAATGCCTCGTGGTCACGTAAATGGAGACCTTCGCGGAGCCTTCAAAGCTGTTGTCAACACTGAAACAAAAGAAATTCTCGGTGCAACTATCTTCTCAGAAGGTTCACAAGAAATCATCAACATCATCACTGTTGCAATGGACAACAAGATCCCTTACACTTACTTCACAAAACAAATCTTCACTCACCCAACCTTGGCTGAGAACTTGAATGACTTGTTTGCGATTTAAGTTGAGACTGATTTGTGAGCTAACAGCCCTCTTTGGGCTGTTTTTGCTTCTGCGAAATCTCAAATCTGTCTTTTCTCTCTTTTATGATATAATGTCCAAACTTTACTTAGCAGTCCTAATTATATATTGGGTCTCAGGTCACTCTTTCAAATATCAGCAATACATATGACTTTGAATAACTCGCTTCAGCTCATCGTTTTATGGATAATTTAAAAAGTATATTTTGCAATGATTGTTTCATGCCTAATTAGTAAATTATCCACTCTTTGCGCGGGTCGTATGTGTATTTTCATCGTTTGTGGAAAGGTTTTCCCGTTTGCAAATTGATGGTTAAGTCGATATATTTTTTCTTCTTAAATATTTTCCAAATTATTTAATCTTTTTAAAGATAAGAATCACTTTCTAATCAATCAAAGGATACTTCAAATTTCTTCATTCTTGATAATATGAGCAATACCCTGCAAAATGTTTAAACTTTATCATTGTAAAAAATATCGAAAGAAATCCCATATTACATTAGTATATATTTGGTATGGGATGAAATTGACTTTCGAAAACATTAACTATATAATGTCTGTAAACAAGAAATAATGAGGTAACGATTATGAATAAAACAGAATTACTGTTACAAAGACTAGATGATATTGGTCAGTCTCTAAAAGATTCTAGACAAGCACTAGCTTTGCTGGCACTTGGTTCTTGCGGAGTAGAAAGAGACCGATTGGATCAATACTCAGATTTGGATTTTTTTGTTATTGTAAAAGATGGCTACAAGCAGGCCTATATACAGGATCTAACTTGGTTAAGTAATCTAGAACCAATTGCATTTCACTACCAAAATACAGTGGACGGACATAAAGTTCTATTTGAAGATGATATTTTTTGTGAATTTGCTGTCTTTGAAGCTCATGAACTAGTAAACATTCCCTTCGCTGAAGGCAAGATTATCTGGAAGGAGGTCGGTTTTGATGGAACAATCTGCCAGCCACAAAGATTGCCATCAAAGGAAAATAGAGACCGTGAATGGCTGTTGGGAGAAATTTTATGCAATCTATATATAGGACTAGGTCGCTATCAACGAGGCGAAAAATTGGCTGCTTATGATTTCATCCAAAACAGATCCGTCAAGCTTTGGACCGAACTAATCAATTTGGAAAAAACTTCTAAATCTGATTTTATAGATATTTTTAACAACAACAGAAGATTTGAAAAAGGTTATCCAAACGAGGCCAAACAATTGCCTCACTTTTTGCAAGGTTACGAACGAATTTCTGAATCTGCTCAGGCACTCCTAGAATATCTTGATAAACACTATCCTCTTAACGCATTTATAAAAGAAAAAATTCGTAATTTATTATAAAAGAGACTTTCCAAAAAATGATCTAAATCCCAAAAGTTAGGTATCTTTGTCAGTTATAATGGATTAATGAAATTTTAAAACCTGTAGAGGATAATCGATGTCCTCTCCTTTCTTATATTCAGAGTGAGAAAGATTTATTTCTTAAAGTTGCCAAAGTTATCAAATCCAAAGGTATTGTATTTGATTGGTTTGGTTTAATCAGAACCTAAAAAGCACTTCTAAGGTTACTTCTTTAGTTGATCTTAGAGGTTACTTTAGTTATTGGACTGCTGGGCGCAGTATGATATAATAGAAACATGAAATTAAAAACTACTTTAGGCCTTCTAGCTGGGCGTTCTTCTCACTTCATCTTGAACCGTCTTGGTCGTGGAAGTACGCTCCCAGGAAAACTTGCCCTTCACTTTGATAAAGATATTTTACAAAACCTAGCTAAAAACTACGAGATTGTCGTGGTCACTGGAACCAACGGGAAAACCCTGACAACTGCCCTCACTGTCGGCATCTTAAAAGAGATTTATGGTCAGGTTCTGACCAATCCAAGCGGTGCCAATATGATTACAGGGATTACGACAACCTTCTTGACGGCCAAATCCTCTAAAACTGGAAAAAATATTGCCGTCCTCGAAATTGACGAGGCCAGTCTATCTCGTATCTGTGATTACATCCATCCTAGCCTTTTTGTCATCACTAATATTTTTCGTGACCAGATGGACCGCTACGGTGAGATTTACACAACTTATAACATGATTTTGGATGCCATCCGTAAAGTGCCTACGGCTACAGTTCTCCTCAATGGTGACAGTCCGCTTTTTTACAAGCCATCTATTCCAAATCCTGTACAGTATTTTGGTTTTGACTTGGAAAAAGGACCAGCCCAACTAGCTCACTACAATACCGAAGGAATCCTCTGTCCTGACTGCCAAGGTATCCTCAAATACGAGCACAATACCTATGCCAACTTGGGTGCCTATATCTGTGAAAATTGTGGCTGCAAACGACCTGACTTGGACTACCGTCTGACAGACTTAGTTGAGTTGACCAACAATCGCTCCCGCTTTGTCATTGACGGACAAGAATACGGTATTCAAATCGGTGGACTCTACAACATCTACAATGCCCTAGCTGCGGTTGCCATTGCTCGATTCCTCGGCGCAGATTCGCAACGGATCAAGCAAGGATTTGATAAGAGCCGTGCTGTCTTTGGTCGTCAGGAAACCTTCCATATCGGTGATAAGGAATGTACCCTTGTCCTCATCAAGAATCCTGTTGGTGCAACTCAGGCTATCGAGATGATTAAACTAGCGCCTTATCCATTTAGCCTTTCTGTCCTTCTCAACGCCAACTATGCTGATGGGATTGATACTAGCTGGATCTGGGATGCGGACTTTGAACAAATCACTGACATGGACATTCCTGAAATCAACGCTGGTGGTGTTCGTCATTCTGAAATTGCACGCCGTCTTCGAGTGACTGGCTACCCAGCTGATAAAATCACTGAGACAAGCAATCTGGAGCAAGTTCTCAAAACCATTGAGAACCAAGACTGCAAGCATGCCTATATCCTGGCTACCTATACTGCTATGCTAGAATTCCGCGAACTGCTGGCTAGTCGTCAGATTGTTAGAAAGGAGATGAACTGATGGTTTATACTTCACTTTCCTCAAAAGCTGGCAACTACCCTTATCAGCTCAACATCGCCCACCTTTACGGAAACCTCATGAATACTTACGGAGACAACGGCAACATCCTCATGCTCAAGTATGTGGCTGAAAAACTGGGAGCTCATGTGACGGTTGACATCGTTTCTCTCCATGATGACTTTGATGAAAACCACTATGATATCGCCTTTTTCGGTGGCGGCCAAGACTTTGAACAAAGCATCATTGCAGGCGACCTTCCTGCTAAAAAAGAGAGCATTGACAACTACATCCAAAACGACGGAGTGGTTCTAGCTATCTGTGGTGGTTTCCAACTATTGGGCCAATATTATGTTGAGGCTTCAGGTAAACGCATCGAAGGGCTCGGTGTCATGGGTCACTACACCCTCAACCAGACTAATAACCGCTTTATCGGTGACATCAAGATCCATAATGAAAAATTCGATGAAACCTACTATGGCTTTGAAAATCATCAGGGACGTACCTTCCTTTCTGATGACCAAAAACCGCTAGGACAGGTTGTCTATGGAAATGGAAACAACGAGGAAAAGGTCGGCGAAGGGGTTCATTATAAGAATGTCTTTGGTTCCTACTTCCACGGACCTATCCTCTCTCGTAATGCCAATCTAGCTTATCGCCTAGTTACTACTGCCCTCAAGAAGAAATACGGTCAGGACATCCAACTCCCTGCCTATGAAGACATTCTCAGTCAAGAAATCGCTGAAGAATACAGCGACGTCAAAAGCAAGGCTGACTTTTCTTAAAGAAATGAAAGCTATATCAAAGAACTCCCCTATCTTGTCGGAGTTCTTTTTGCCTGCTATTTTACCCTTCTCCCTTGCATTTTCTCTCTTTTTTTGCCAAAATAGAGGGGTAGAAAGAAGGTAGCATATGTCTAAATTACAACAAATCGTAACATATCTTGAATCAGAAAAACTAGACGTCGCTGTCGTATCTGACCCCGTCACTATTAATTACCTCACTGGCTTTTACAGTGATCCCCATGAACGCCAAATGTTCCTCTTTGTCCTAGCGGATCAGGAACCTCTCCTCTTTGTCCCAGCTCTCGAAGTGGAACGTGCAAGTAGCACCGTTTCCTTCCCGGTTGCGGGCTATGTAGATTCTGAAAATCCATGGCAAAAAATCAAAAATGCTTTGCCGCAGCACGACTTCAAACGTGTCGCTGTTGAGTTTGACAATCTCATCTTGACCAAATACCATGGTTTGAAAACAGTTTTTGAAACTGCTGAGTTTGAAAACCTCACTCCTCGCATTCAACGCATGCGCCTCATCAAATCAGCTGATGAAGTGCAAAAAATGATGGTTGCAGGGCTCTATGCTGATAAGGCTGTTAAGGTTGGTTTTGACAATATTTCTCTTGATAAGACGGAAACAGACATCATTGCCCAAATCGATTTTGCCATGAAAGGTGAAGGCTATGAAATGAGCTTTGATACTATGGTCTTGACTGGCGATAACGCTGCAAATCCGCACGGAATTCCTGGTGCAAACAAAGTTGAAAAGGACGCCCTTCTCCTCTTTGACCTCGGTGTCATGGTTAATGGCTATGCCTCAGATATGACTCGTACGGTCGCTGTCGGTAAACCAGACCAGTTCAAAAAAGATATTTACAACTTGACGCTTGAAGCCCAACAAGCTGCCCTTGACTTCATCAAGCCAGGTGTGACTGCCCATGAAGTGGACCGCGCCGCCCGTGAGGTCATCGAAAAAGCTGGTTACGGTGAGTACTTCAACCACCGTCTCGGTCACGGTATCGGTATGGATGTCCACGAATTCCCATCTATCATGGAAGGTAACGACATGGTCATCGAAGAAGGCATGTGCTTCTCTGTTGAACCTGGTATCTATATCCCGGGCAAAGTCGGTGTTCGTATCGAAGACTGCGGTGTTGTCACTAAGGATGGATTTGACCTCTTTACCAGCACCAGCAAAGATTTGCTTTATTTTGATTAAACATAGAGACAAGCAAAAAGTCAGCTATTGAAGCTGACTTTTTTATTTTATCTTCTTGACACTCTGAAAGACTACAAATCCCACAACCATTCCCAAGGTATTTTGTAGGAAGTTTGGAAGGATTTCTGGCAAGGCTGCTGACCAGCCATTCATTAGAGTTGAGCCCAGAGCGTAGCCACTTACCATGACGATAGTAGCCAAGACAAGGCCTAGCCATTGCCATTTCCCTTTAAAACCTGCAAAAAATCCTTGCAAGCCATGGTTTACCAAGCTAAAGAACATCCACTGTGGAAAGCCTGATAAAAGGTCAAGCAGAAAAGCTGCTAGTCCTCCAACGACGGCCCCTTCTTTACTGCCAAAGTAAAAGGCAGTAAAGAAAATACCTGCATCCAAGAGAGTCAATATTCCTGTTGGCGTTCCAATTTTCAAGTAATAACCTAGAACCACAGAAAGGGCGGTTAAGAGGGATACAAGGGCGATTTTAGTTGTTTTGGTTTGCTTCATATTGTCTTACTCCATATTGATCTGCTTGTGCAATAGCACGGTAAACGAAAGCTTTCGAGCTCTCTACTGCTGGTAAAAGTTCATCCCCTTTAACCAAGTGACTGGCGATGCTTGAGGCAAAGGTACATCCTGCACCCGCATTTTGGCCTTGAATGACTGGGTTTTCTAGAACAGTGAAAGTTTGTCCATCATAAAAGACATCCACTGCCTTGTCCTGACTGAGGCGATTGCCTCCCTTGATAATAACTGCTGGCGCTCCTAAATCATGCAATTTCTGCGCTGCAGTTTTCATATCTTCCAATGTTTTGATCTCTTGACCCGCTAACAATTCTGCTTCAGGAAGATTTGGCGTAATCACACTGACATGAGGGAAAAAACGAATCAACTCTTGGCAGAGCTCACTAACAGCCACGTCGTGCGTTTCCTTGCAGACCAAAACGGGGTCCAATACCACAGGCACTCCTGGACGTTGCTTGATAAAGTCCAAGGCCTTCTCAGCCACACTGACAGTAGGAAGAAGGCCAATCTTAATCCCTGCAAACTCGACATCACGTAAGCTATTCAACTCATGTTGGAAAATAGTATCATCTGTAGGGAAGACTTCAAACCCCTTCTCTGTCAAGGCTGTCAAACAAGTCACTGCTACAAAGCCATGCAAGCCGTTTAAGGTATAGGTGGCAAGATCAGCTGATAAACCACCACCACTAAAAATATCATTCCCAGAAAGGGCTAAAATACGATTATTCTTCATAACGAATCTCCTTTAAATACAAGCCATTCGGTGCAGCCGTTGGACCTGCTAGCTGCCTGTCCTTCTTCTCCAAAATCAAGTCAATCTGCTCAACTGGCATTCGATTATTTCCGATTTTGAGCAGCGTCCCCACCATATTACGAATCTGCTTATACAAGAAACCATTTCCTGAAAAGGTAAAAGTCAAAAACTGCCCTGTCTCATCAACACTAAGACTGGCTTCTGTAATGGTCCGAACCTTGTCCTCTACACTGGTTCCAGATGCTGTAAAACCGGTAAAATCGTGGGTTCCTTCTAATTTCTTGACAGCCTCCTGCATCCGCTCCACATCGAGGGGATAGGGAAAGTGAGTAGCATAGTGACGGCGCATGGGATTTTTAGGACGCCCCCTATCTACTATAAACTCATAGGTCTTGCTATGTTTTGCATAACGGCAATGAAAATCATCCGCCACAATCTCAATCGAAATCACATCGATATCTTCTGGTGACTGAGTATCCAGAGCAAAACGGAGTTTTTCCTCATCCATCTGATAGGGCAGATCAAAATGAATGACCTGTTCCAGAGCATGGACCCCACTATCCGTCCTACCAGCACCATGAACAGCGATGGCTTGCCCCTTATTGAGTCTCGTTAAGGTTTTTTCGATTTCCTCTTGAACGCTCCGCGCATGAGGCTGGCGCTGAAAACCGGCAAAAGCAAAACCATCATAAGAAATAGTTGCTTTATATCTTGTCATAACTTCTATTTTATCAGGAAATAAAAGTGTAAACAAGTTTAAAAACCAATAATTGTCTGGGTACAAAATTCCCAGAAAGAAAAACTTAGGAAATTAATCCTAAGCTCTCTTTTGAAGTGCGTACATAACAAAGATAGAAGTGACAATCAACCAACATCCTAAAATGGTGAAGACCAACATACCATTTTGAGTCACCAAGCCAATCGCCCCAAGAATGAAAGGTGTCGTAAAGGCTCCAAAGCTGCATCCTAGCACTGCAAAAGATGTTGCCTGATTAAGGAGCTTGGCTGGGATTCTTTCAGAAAGAAGCTGAAAGACAGTGGTCAAGGCCACACTGTAGGAAAAACCTGCCACAACACTTCCAACTACCATCACACCCAATGACGGAGACAAGGCAATCACAATCTGCCCCAATCCAAAGGTGATACCTGACCAAAGGAGCAATCTTTCTTTAAATAGAGAGATAAAGAAAGAAAAACTCACACCTGCCAAGATACCAATCAACTGCATAATACTTAAGACCAAGCTCGATAACTGGGCATCCCCTAGACCTCTTTCCACCATCAGACTAGGAATACGAATGGTGATAGCTGTGTTGGTGCAGACAACAACTGCTGCTTCGACAGCCAATAGAAAAATTAATCCTTTCATCTTTCCTGTCAAACGAGTCGTTTCGGTCTCTTTTTTCTTTGTTTCTTTCTTTTCTTTCCCATAAGGGACAAAGAGCAGATAAAGGATCAATACTAAAAATCCCGCACTGTAGGCCAAGAAGGTCACTGTCCATCCCAAGGATAAGAGTTGACCGACCACTAGAGTCAAAATCGATGCCCCGACAACTTCTGCTGATCCGCGAAGACCCAACATCTGAATCCGTGTCTTTCCATGATAGCGTTCGCTGATGATAGAAATAGCCTTGGCATTGATCATCCCAACACCCAAGCCAAATAAAATCCGCATCGCAAAGACAAAGTTGTACTCCTGATACCAGAAGGGAGCTGTTCCACCGATAGAGAGGATGACAAGGCCCAGACTAATCTGAAGTCGCTCAGGAAACAAACGCTCCAAAAACCCATTTAAAACCAGCATAATCATGATCCCAAATGAAGGGAGACTGACCAGGAGCTCGATTTGTTCTTTGGGGTATCCTTGATAGTAGTCAAACATGGCTGGCAGAGCACTTGAGATGGAAAAGGAGGTAATCAAAACGAGGGAGAGGGCCAAAATACTAGCCCGTTCTAAATATTGTTTCATGAATTTTCTTTCTGTATATTTCTCACTGTTTATCCTTTTAAAAGGAAGATGGCAAGAAAAGAAGGAGCCCGATTGAACTAGAGACTCCGTCCTAACTTTCCTAATAGGAAGACTATTTCCGCTTGATTTGCTTGATTAGGTAGAAGATAAATCCTGCAACCATATACGCCGCAAAAATGATCAAACACCATTTGATGACCACGTCCCAACCCTTGTTCACATTTAAAAAGAAATATGGGAAGGGATTGTCCTTGGAATTCGGAATATTGAGTTTTAAGACCAGGCCGTTAAACAAGGCAAAAATCATATAAACCAAGGGCAAGATGGTCCACAAGACTGGATCCCAGATCTTGTATTGACCCCGTTTATCGAAGAAGAGGGTATCGGCTAAAAACCAGAGTGGAACGATATAGTGGCAAAGGAAATTTTCCACTCGGTAAAAGTCTGTCGCGATCGGAGCAAGCATAAAATGGTAAATCACACAGGTAATCATGATACTCATGGTAACGCCACCCTTGAGACGAAGCAAGGTCGGACTTTGCCAATTTTCACCTGAACGGCTCATCACACGGAGCAGATAGCCCGTGAAAATCGTTACCAAAAGATTGGACAACACTGTGTAGTAAAGGAGCATACCAAAGCCACCGTGCTTGGTAATTTCTAAATAAACTCCTGTAAATGCCGCTAAGAACAAGAGCACACGACTATAAAAGATAAATTTATAATTCAGTTTCATGGCTAGATTTTCTTAACAAATTCTGACTTGAGTTTCATAGCTCCAAAACCATCAATCTTACAGTCGATGTTGTGGTCACCTTCTACGATACGGATATTTTTAACGCGAGTTCCTTGTTTCAAATCCTTTGGCGCACCTTTTACTTTCAAGTCTTTGATAAGGGTTACAGTATCGCCGTCAGCCAATTTATTTCCATTGGCATCGATAGCAACAACACCTTCTTCTACTTCTGCAACTTCTGCAGGGTTCCATTCATAGGCACACTCTGGGCAGACCAAGAGACTTCCGTCTTCGTAGACATATTCTGAATTACATTTTGGGCAATTTGGTAAGTTGTTCATAAGTCCTCCTTAAACTAACAATTATTCTTTAAAATTCATATGTTATTGAACAGCAACTATTATACCGTAAAATCCTAGATTTGACAATGTTTCCTAAGGGCTAGCAAACAAAAAAATCATGCACTTTTTTACAGTTACATGACTTTTAAAAGATGATTGGTCATGGGCACTTATCAAGCACCTCATGATAAAAGGGGTAGCAACTATATCTTACAAACCAGGAGCTTGTCCAAGTTCTGCTGCAATCATCCAAACTGTTTTTTCAAGTTCAGCCTTAGCACCAACAAAGATATCGTTTGTAACATCATCACCTTCTTCGTCAGTTACATCCAAAGCTTTTTGGAAAAGAGCGATGAGGTAGCGATAAATTGCTAGAACACGTTCCAAGCTTTCTTCAACGTTACGGAATTCTCCTTCTTCTTCTTCGATTTCACTGTGTTGAAGGAATTCTGTCAAAGTTGAATAAGGTTTTCCACCAAGAGTAATCAAACGTTCACTGATTTCGTCAAGATAGCTATCAAGACTGTCCATGTATTCATCCATTTTTGGATGCCATACGAGGAAGCCACGACCACGCATATACCAGTGAACTTGGTGAAGGGCAATGTGAGCCACATACAAGTCCGCTACTGCTTGGTTCAATACTTCCTTTGTTTTTGCCAATGCTACTGGCGCTGTTTTAGATAATGTTGTTACGTCTTTTACTGCTTCTTTTTTCAATTCAACCATATTGATCACCTCATAATATTATTTTTGCAACCATATTTATTGATTACTATCTCAGTATACTACTCCTAGTAGACAAAAGCAAGAAAATTAACCCATATTAAAAAAGTTGTAATTGACTGATAATTTAAGAAAAATATACAGTCTTTAAAAAAAAGACAGTCTTAGCAGACTGTCTGGAATAACTGAGATTATTTTACAAAATCAAGCAATGCCAAGAAGCTTTCAGCTTCAAGTGACGCACCACCAACAAGGGCACCGTCAACGTCTGGGCAAGCCATGTATGAAGCAACGTTTTCAGGTTTAACAGAACCACCGTATTGAACACGAACTTTGTCCGCAACTTCTTGACCAAAGTCTGCAGCTACAACGTCACGAACGACTTTACACATTTTTTGTGCATCGTCTTGTGAAGCTGATTTACCAGTACCGATAGCCCAGATTGGCTCATAAGCGATAACGGATGCAGCAACTTGTTCAGCTGTCAATCCAGCCAATGCAGCAGATACTTGAGCACCTACGAATTCAGCAGCTTTACCAGCTTCGTAAGTTTCAAGTGACTCACCACAACAGATGATTGGAAGCATACCGTTTGCAAAGATTGCTTTTGCTTTTTTGTTGATATCTTCGTCAGTTTCATGGAAGTAGTCACGACGTTCTGAGTGACCGATAACAACGTAGTCAGTACCGATTTCTTTCAAAACTTGTGGGCTAGTTTCACCAGTGAAAGCACCTGCATTTTCAAAGTAGCAGTTTTGAGCAGCAACTTTAAGGTTTGAACCTTTAGCAGCAGCAAGAACAGCTGTCAAATCAAGAGCTGGAGCTGCGATACCTGCTTCAACAAGGTCTGATGAAGGAAGTTTTGATGCAACGGCTTCAACGAATGCTTTTGCTTCTTCTGGATTTTTGTTCATTTTCCAGTTACCAGCGATAAATGGTTTACGTGACATTTCACATACCTCTTTTTTCATTTTATTCACTATTATTCTATCATATTTATAAGGAGCTTGCAAACCTTACTCTAATTTTCAAGATTTTTCAAGCGACTAATCTTGCCACAAATTCATGGCATCGAGGAAATCAGCCGAAGCCTGAACTTGTTTGGGATTGTTGACTTCTCGCTCTGCTCGTTTGGCCTCTACCTGAGTCACAGACTGAATACCTTCATGGCGCCAGTTTCGTAGGATTGCCTGAATATATTTCCAGTTTGGCTTGCCATTGAGAACGGCCTCTCGGAGAGCTTCCTTAATCAAATCCGCCTTAACTCCGTCTTCTTTGACAGTCTTGGAAAGATCTTCGATTTCAAATGGTGTTAATAAGCGTCCCAACTCCTGCTGAAAAGTTTCAACCAGATCCTTCAACTGATTCTGCGGGTTTGGGGCAGTTGTAGCTGGAGTTTGGCTGTCTAGTAAGCTATCCAAGCGTTCAAAAGCCAAACTAGCATCAAAAATCAGCTCAATTTCCCCATTTAGTTCAATGGTTCGATATTGTAGCAAACCATTTTCAGTCAAATTTGAAATAGATTGGTTGACATCTGCAACCTCTTTCCCAATGATTTCAGCAATCTGACTAGGTGAAACATCTCCTAGGGCTGTGGTATTTTGTAAATAGAAAAATTGCCAGACGAGAAAATCTTCGCTGGAAGGAAAGAGTTCCTTAAAATGCAAGAGCAGGGCACTTGGTAAAACCAAGTTCCCTGATTTAAAAGCGTCAAAATATGTCATAATTCCTCTTATAGATATCCAAATGCAGCCACATCATCCTCTACCTTTCTCCAGTCAAAAGGGGTTTCTTGATAAACTGCATAGTTTACCCAATTGCTGAAAAAGAGGGCAGCTGATGAAGACCAACAGAGACAAGGCGTCTCATTTACATCATCATTTTTAAAGTAGTTCTCTGGGATATGAGGGTTGAGTCCCGCCTCATAATCACGAAAATACTCTCTTGCCAAAGTGTCACGATCGTACTCCAAATGACCAAAACTATAAATTTCACGCAAATCTCGACTAGCTAGGATAGAAACCCCAACCTCAGGACCTTCTGACAGAATCTCCAGATTGGTCTTGTTTAAGATTTCTTCTTTTAAAATCTCAGTATGACGAGAATGAGGAGCTACATAGCGATCATCAAAACCTCTAAAAAGAAGGTGCCCTTCTTTTAAGGTATCCTGTGGATAAATGCCTGATAGTTTCCGATCCATCTGGTGCTTTTCAACGCCATAGCGAACATAAAGACCTGCTTGTGCTCCCCAACAGATATGGAGGGTTGAAAAAACATGCGTCTTAGACCATTTGATGACCTGCTTGAATTCCTCCCAGTAGTCCACCTCTTCAAAAGGCAAATGCTCCACTGGTGCTCCTGTGATAATCATTCCATCAAAAAAGTCATCCTTGACCTCTGGAAAGGTTTTATAGAAGGTTTCCATATGTTCGGCACGAGTTGTCTTGGAACGATGTGTTTCCATATATAAGAAATCAATATCTAATTGCAAGGGGGTATTGGCCAAATGCCGTAAGAGTTGCGTTTCTGTTACCATCTTTTGAGGCATGAGATTTAAAATCAAAATCTTCAAGGGGCGAATATCCTGATGAGCAGCCCGTTGGTCGTCCATAACAAAGATATTTTCTGTCCTTAAAATCTCCACAGCTGGCAATTTTTTATCAATTCTAATCGGCATAACCTTCTCCTAACTGTACTCTTTTAGAAATAATTGAATGTGTTTGAAGTCAAATCTCAAACACTTAGTCCTTTTATTATACTGCAAGAAGATATAGTTTTCAATTATAGTTTTTCTCTAACTAGCTATAGTTTGTTTATATAGCAGATGAAGAGAAAACAGCCCCAAGGACTGTTTTTCATTAATAATGCATAAGTACCTTGTAATCGTAATCTCCGATTTTTTCACGGCCTTTAAGCTCATCCAACTCAATCAAGAAGGCACAACCGGCTACAACTCCACCAAGTCTTTCAATCATCTCAATGGTTGCTTTGACAGTTCCACCTGTTGCCAAAAGATCATCTACGATGAGAACACGTTGACCTGGCTTAATCGCATCAGCATGCATGGTCAAGGTATCAATACCGTACTCTTTCTCATAGTCAGCAGAAATGACTTCACGTGGCAATTTCCCTGGTTTACGAACAGGTGCAAAGCCAATTCCCAACTCAAAAGCAACTGGGCAGCCAACAATAAATCCACGAGCCTCTGGCCCAACAATCATGTCGATCTTCTTGTCTGTTGCATACTGAACAATTTCACGAACAGCGTAGCTATAAGCATTTCCATCTGCCATCAAAGGGCTGATATCACGGAAGGTAATACCTTCCTTAGGATAATTTTCAATCGTTGCGATATAATCTTTTAAATTCATCTTTTTCTTTCTTTCAAAGTTTTTTACTCTCTATTATAGCATATTTTTTAAGAAAGAAAAAAAGAAAAGTTAACTTCAATAATTATCTAACGATTTGACGATTTATAACTAGCCATAGCAATAAAGCCCAATTTCTGTTTATTCTTAGCAAACATTTTATACATAGTTAAAAACTGCTTTCTATTCTCCTTTTTACAAGCATTTACGCAAATTTTCAAAGTTCCTAGCCAACCTTCGTCATAAATCATACCTGATAATTTCATTAATGTCATTTCACCAGTCAATATTTTCACATCACGATAACCTGATTCTATCATCACCTGTTCCCAACCATCTTGAGTTAAAGGACCTACATTTACATGAATTGCTTGTGACAATTCCTGTCTGACAGACTCTTTAGCTTCCTTAAGAAGCACATCATGTGTCAAAAGAAGACCTTCAGGTTTTAAAACCCTTAGATACTCCATTACACATTTTTTCTTAGCTTGATCGGCTTGCATAGTCAGCATAGCTTCATTTATAACAATATCAAAACTAGCATCTTCATAAGGAAGTTTCATTGCATTTGCTCTTTCAAATCTGATCAAATGACCAACACCTG
Organism: Streptococcus oralis; assembly: GCA_905372585.1. Lineage (GTDB taxonomy): Bacteria > Bacillota > Bacilli > Lactobacillales > Streptococcaceae > Streptococcus > Streptococcus oralis_CJ. The sequence continues at coordinate 43,430 of CAJPPL010000004.1, read as the reverse complement.
CCGTTTCAGCAGATTTTTTAGCCACTTCTAAGGCTTGTCCATCCATATCAACAGCAGTTATCTTACAACCAAAACGCTGTGCCAACTCAATTGCTGTAGTTCCCCTATTGCACGCAACTTCTAGTATTCTCTTTTCTTTTGAAAATCCTCCTTCCGCAATCAACCAATCTGTAGCACGTTTTCCACCTGGACGTAAGCGTTTTTTTCCCAGTTTTGCTAAAAACTTATGACCTGCTTCTGACATTTGAACACCTCTATTTTTTCTTCATTATAACATAAAATTATATTGTCTGACAATTCTAATCTATTATTTGATATACTAGAATCAAAAGCATACAAACTGCCATGACTATAGCATAAATCTATTAATCACCTCTCTAGTTCGAATTCAATTGCTCACGTAGTTTACGCATATAGGTTACGACTACATATTTGTACTTTAGAGTTGCTGGCCTCCTTATCCGCTATATACGCTTTACTGTCACGTGCCTATTCGTATAGCCAAGATTTCTCTATCTCTTTCTCTGCCGATTCTTGTTTCCAACGTCAGACTTAAACAGTCTATCCTAATGCCGTTCGATCAGGTACTCACAATAGTCAGGCTTGGGAATCACTTTTGGGTTTATTAGTATATGGTACCCACAGAGGACTTACACCTCAGATGAACGGAATGCCCGTTGTACCTAAAAAACGAGCACATTCGTACTCGTTTTTAAAAATCTGTTAATTAAAGTGAGTTTACGTCAACCTTGATACCAACACCTTGAGTAGTTGTGATAGTCAAGTTTGTTACGTAAGTTCCTTTAGCTGTAGCTGGTTTTGCTTTTTGGATTGTTTCGTTGAAAGCTTTGAAGTTTTCAACCAATTTTTCAGCTTCAAATGATACTTTACCGATGATTGCTTGAACGTTACCTGCACGGTCAGCACGGTAAGTGATTTTACCACCTTTAGACTCTTCAACTGCTTTAGCAACATCCATTGTTACAGTACCAGTTTTAGGGTTTGGCATCAAGTTACGTGGTCCAAGGACACGTCCAAGACGTCCAACAAGAGCCATCATGTCAGGTGTAGCGATAACTACGTCGAAGTCCAACCAACCGTCGTTGATTTTCGCAACAAGGTCATCTTCACCAACAAAGTCTGCACCTGCAGCTTTTGCTTCTTCAGCTTTTGCACCACGTGCGAAAACAAGAACGCGTGAAGTTTTACCAGTACCGTTTGGCAATACCATTGCGCCACGGATTTGTTGGTCAGCTTTTTTAACGTCGATGTTCAAGTTGTAAGCAACTTCTACAGTTGCGTCAAATTTTGCAAAGTTAGTTTCTTTTGCAAGTGCTACAGCTTCTTCTACACTGTATGCTTTTGTGCTGTCGATTTTTTCAAGAGCAGCACGAAGTTGTTTGCTTTTTTTAGCCATTTTCTATTCTCCTTGTAAGTGGTTCAATCGATTTTCATCTCCCACGTCACTTCTCGAAATGATGAAGTCTTGCGGGTTATATTGGGGGTGTTATTGATTAGTCAACAACAGTGAATCCCATAGAACGAGCAGTACCTTCGATCATACGCATTGCAGACTCAATGTTTGCTGCGTTCAAATCTGGCATCTTAGTTTCTGCAATTTCTTGTACTTGTGCACGAGTAACTGTAGCAACTTTAGTTTTGTTAGGTGTACCTGATCCTTTTTCAACACCTGCAGCTTTTTTCAAAAGAACAGCAGCTGGTGGTGTTTTTGTAACGAAAGTAAATGATTTGTCTTCGTATACTGAGATAACAACTGGAATGATCATACCAGCTTGGTCAGCTGTACGAGCGTTGAACTCTTTTGTGAATCCCATAATGTTGATACCAGCTTGACCAAGAGCAGGTCCAACTGGTGGAGCTGGTGTAGCTTTACCAGCAGGGATTTGCAATTTTACAAGTTTTTCGACTTTTTTAGCCATTTTTAAATCCTCCTTTGTGGTTTTGGCGGTAATTAAAGATTTTTACCTCCCACAAGTATGCTTTACACATACCTTTCCATTATACACTATTTATCTAAAAATGCAAGAGAAAAATTACTTTTTTAATCGACGTAATCTCCGCCTTCAAAGCCATAGTACTCTTCCAAACTGAGACCACTTGCAGCAATTTCTTTGGCTTCTTTTCCGACGTAGCGAAGATGCCATTCTTCCGCCATGTAGCCAGTCTCTTTTTCCTTGCCTTTGAGATAGCGAACGACAAAGCCATAGTCAGCTGCATGATCTAAGAGCCACTGAGCCGCCTTCTCCTCTGTCACCAATTCTCCATTAGTCCCAATCAAATCAAAAGCAAGACCTGTTTGATGTTCACTATAACCTGGTCGAGCTGAGTAGCGATCTGCTGCTTCCTTACCGTCTTGATTCACATAGTCTTGATAAAGTTTGGTTTGGGTTTCATAACTTCTAAAACCACTGTAGTGATCGCTTATTGGGTAGCCAGCTGCTTGCATTGCTGCAATGAGTTTCAGTAACTCTGCTTTAGCTGTTGGATTTTCTCCTGGATTATAGTCTTTTGACAAAGGATAATGCTTATTAGCTATGACGATTTCATCGTACTTCCCTTGAATACTATAGTAGTCTCCTTTATTGACAACTTCTGCCTTCTTCTGACTAGAGGGTTGAGATTTGCTCCCTACAGTTCCTTCAGGTTGACTAGTTTGTTCCGTTTTTTGAGTGTTTTCTTCATTTTTAGGTTTTTCTTGAGAACATGCTGCTAGGGTTACTGCCAGCAAACCAGATAAAACGATGTATCTTTTTTTCATTTTTTCTTCCTCTCTTATACCAAGTGCTTCTCTAATTCATCGGATAAGGCTTTAATCATTTGTTCCAACTCATGGGATTTCACTTGGCAATCTTCTGCCGCCATTTCTTCCCAGGGTACCCACCAGACTAGACCACGGCCATTAAGCCCATGCCCCTTCATATCACCTGACCGTCTTGGAAAGAGGTGCCAGTGAGCGTGGGCATCTCCATTTCCTAGAAGTTCGATGTTCATCTTTTCAGCTTTAAACGTTTTGGCAACAGCTTCTTGGACCAAACTCATTTCCTCTAGAAAACGCAATTTTTCAGAAGTCTCCATATGGTGGAGTTCTGTGACATGCTCTTTTGCCAGAAATAAGGTATAGCCTTTAAAGTATTGATGGTCCCCAATAACAACATAGCCTGTTTCTAGTTCTTTTACAAAGTAGGGATTTTCCCCTGCCTTGATCCATTCAATTCTTTGACAAATCAAGCACATATTAGTCTACCAATGCACTCTTGAGATAAGCATCGACCATACGCTCAGTCGCCACGACCGAATCAATGTGTGTTCGTTCGTAAGAGTGACTGGATTCAATACCAGCTCCAAGGAGGGCGTGTTTGACCTCTGCTCCTGCTGACATAGCCGCTGAAGCGTCCGATCCATAAAATGGATAGATATCCAGCTTAAATGGAATATCTTGCTCTTTCGCCAAAGCTACTAAGTGTTGACGGAAGTCATAGTGATAGGGACCAGAAGCATCCTTGACACAGATAGATACTGTGTACTCATCCGTCTGTTGGTCATCGCCCATAGCTCCCATATCTACAGCTAGATATTCCACTACCTGAGCTGGAATATTGGAGTTGGCACCGTGACCCACCTCTTCGAAGACTGAAAAAGCAAAATGAGTTGTTACTGGCAATTCAATCCCCTCTTCCTTGTAAATACGAAGAAGATTGAGCAAAATTGCTGCGCTGACCTTGTCATCCAAGTGTCGAGACTTGATAAAACCAGTTTCTGTCACAACTGTTCGCGGATCGAAACTAATAAAGTCTCCAACCTCAATACCCAAGGCGCGGGTTTCTTTTTCATTGGTTACTTTTGCATCCAAACGCACTTCCATATTGTCCTGAGTACGTTCAGCAGTTCCTGCATCCTTGTAGACATGGCAAGATGTCTGGTGGATGAGGATAGTTCCAGATACCGTTTTACCTGTACTAGCCACATGAACCGTACAGTTCTCTCCCTCAATCATGTTCCAAGGGAAACCACCGATACGATCCAATTTGAGACGGCCATCCGGTTTGACAGCACGGACAATAGCACCCAGCGTATCCACATGGGCAGTCACATAGCGGTGTTGGTCATCATTTTGACCTTTAATGGTCACATTGACACCACCCTTGGCTGCACGAACTGGCTGGTAGCCAAGTTTCTCTAAAGTATGGACTAGATAATCTGAGATCTCACGAGTAAAGCCTGTTGGAGATGCAATAGCAGTTAGTTCTTTGATATAGTTTATAGTCTGATTCATTTCTTCACCTCTTTCCTACCATTATAACATTTTTCTAGTCAGACTCCTTCTCAAAAGGAGAAAAACTGTGTTTAGTTGCTTTCACTATAGATCCATGTTATAATACAAATACTTTGATTATGAAAGGAAAGTAACAAATATGAAATCATACTTTAAAGTATCACTAGCCCTTGTGGCTTCACTTGTTCTCCTGCTCGGATGTTCCAAACAAGCGTCAACACCTACCAACAGCAGTTCTAAAGAAGACACAACAACTCAGTCAAGTGAGAGCAAACAAAGCAGCCAACAATCATCTGAAAAGAAAGAAACAACTAAGACACATACTTTTGTCAACAAAAGCAATTCTGGAATCACTTCTACCTTGGTTTATACTGTAGAAGGCGACAATGTTATCAAGCAATCAGCTAATAACATTGCTGATCCTGAAATCCTTGGTGCAACTCCAGAAGATGTCAAGAGTTTTATCCAAGAAAAGTACAAAGGTTATAATGGACTCAAAGGTGTTAAACAAACGATTGAAATCAAAGATGGAAAAGTTGTTCAAGATCTAGAAGTTGATTTCTCAGTTGCAAGCATTAGCGAACTTAGAAAAGCACTTCCTGAAGAATATTCTGGTATCGGTAATCGTGTCAGTTTCTCAAACTCTAAAAAAGCACTGGAAAAAATGGGATTCACAGAAAAGACGAACTAATCTCCTAAAATTTCATATAGACTAGTGTAGGTCCACCCCAAAAGTTAGACACAACTCTAACTCTTGGGGTATTTTATTACATCCCTAACCGATGAGTCCAATAGATTCCTCCCAATCCCATAAAAAGTGCATTTAAAACTTCCCACTTTTCAATCCATAGGATAAAAGTTCTTTGAAATAGATAGAGACAAAACATTAATCGTCAGACTAGTTTCTATTCGTTGTCATGTCAGGTCAGATGAGAGGGGAGGTCTAGTTGATTTTGTAGTAGAATCATGTTATAATACAAAATACTTTGATTATGAAAGGAAAAGACATGAACAAATATTTTAAAATGACTCTTTGTATAGCTCTACCATTAGCTATCTTATTGGGATGTTCAAAACAAGCTTCTACACCTGCTAGCAGCAGTACCAAAGAAGACACAACAACTCAGTCAAGCGAGACCAAACAAAGCAGTCAACAATCATCTGAAAAGAAAGATGAGACAAAAAACTACATTTTTGTTCACAATAGCAATCCCGGAAGAACTTCTACCTTGACATACACTGTTAAGGGGGATGATGTTGTAAAACAAGAAGTCTATAATGTTTTTGACCCTGAAATACTGGACAAGTCAGCAGAAGAGATTAAAGAATTTATCGTGAAAACTTATAAAAAGGAGGAAGGACTTAAAGGCATTACACAAAATATCGAATTCAAAGATGGAAAAGTCATCCATAGCATGGAGGTTGACATGACTGTTGTGAATCTCGAAGAGATGAAAAAAGCAATGCCAAATGAAGTTTCTGGCTCTGGAAGCCGTGTAAGTTTTCTAAAAACTAGAAAAATGCTTAAAGAAGCTGGTTATACCGAACAAACCAACTAATGAGTCGTGCTCATACAAAAAATTCTTGGTCGATGACCAAGAATTTTTTTTATTCCATCTCAAAAACATCACTCTCTTGTTTGTTTGGTAGAACCAATGAAAGCAAGATTCCGATAATAGCAGGCACTAGCCATGGAAGAGAGGCTGACGCAAACGGAAGGGCATTGATCAGATTTTCTAGAAACTCAATTTTAAAGGAACTTCCAAGGACACTTGCAAGAGCAATAGCTGTAACAAGCCCAATAGTTAACTGCATGCCCGGTTTTGATAGGGCGACAAACTTATTCACAATCACGATCATCACAATGGCGATGGTGATTGGGTACAAGATTACCAGTACTGGAACTGAGTACTTAATGATTGCATCCAAACCGAGGTTTGCAATAGCAAACCCAATCAAGGTAAAGGCAGTTGCATAGACCTTGTAGCTGATTTGTGGGAAACGTCCATTAAAGAACTCCGCTGTCGACACAATCAATCCAACTGTCGTTGTGAAGCAGGTTACAGTTACCATAACAGCAAGGAAGAGTTGAGCTGTTGAACCAAAGATTTCCTGAGTTGCTTGCGACAAGATATAAACACCTGGTGTTCCACCCTTCATCACTTCTGCTGGTACTGGGAAGTGATTTCCAAGGAATCCTAAACCGATGTAGAGAGCGCTAAAGGCAAGAGCTACAACGATACCAACCACCCAAATAGTTGAAATATACTCTTTCTTGCTTGAAAATCCAAGTTGTTTCAAGGTTTGAACTGCAATCACACTGAAGGCAACTGAAGCAAGGGCATCCAAGGTATTATAACCTTCTAGGAATCCTGTACCAAAGGCAGAAGCTTGATAAGCAGCTGACGCAGTTTGAGGACTTGTTCCACCGTATTTGAAAGCACCTAGTACAACCAAGATAACGATCAACAAAGCAAAGACTGGCGTTAAAACACGTCCGATTCGATCCAAAATCTTTGATGGATTAAGTGAAATCAAATAAGCCGCTGCAAAATACAGTACGGTAAAGACAATTAATCCAAGTCCTTTATTCGCATCTGATAAAAGGGGGCTAATCCCGACTTCGTAAGCTGTTGTTGCTGTACGTGGAATGGCAAAGAAAGGGCCAATCGATAGATAGAGGACTGCAAGATATAGAGTCGCAAACCAAGGTGAGATTTTCTTAGAAATCTCGTGAATGTATCCTTTCGGGTTTAGCGTTCCAATAATAAGTGTCAAGACGGCAATACCGACACCTGAAAAGACAAAACCTGCGATGGCAGGAAGAAACTGTTCTCCAGATAGGGCACCTAGAGAAGGCGGAAAGATCAAGTTCCCCGCACCAAAAAATATTCCAAACAGGAGCAAGCCTGTTAGGGCACCTTTTTTAGCCATAAAAATCTCCTTCATATTTCTAAAATACTGACCTAGTATACCATGATTAAGACTCTGAAAAAAGTATCCAAAATTAATCATTGAATGTTTTCAATATTTTTAAAAATAAGAATTATCTAAAAACAAAATCCCTCACTCAGTTGGAACCGAGCAAGGGAAGATTAGGATCTATCACCATAGAGGTTTAAAGATTTTCAAAGGCCGTCATTCCACCTTGAACATTGATAACTTCATAACCCTGTTCAACTAGAAATTGACAAGCACGCGCTGAACGTATTTCAGATTTACAAATGACATAATGCAAGAGGTCCTTGTCCAACTGATCATAGATATCAGCTAATTGACTAAGTGGTAGGTTTTGAGCACCTTCTAAATGAAGCGTCTGGAACTCTTCTACTTCTCTCACGTCCACTAGAGAAAGTTGCTCATTTTGATAAAGCTGGTAAAAATCGTTAAAAGTAATTTCTTTCATTTTGTTTCTCCAAGAATCTTTTGAATTCTTTTTTTCAAATCGGGCACTACTTCTGACTCAAACCAAGGATTTTTGGCCATCCAGATTTGATTTCGTGGTGAGGGGTGCACCAGAGGGAAAAATTCTGGTAGATAGTCTTTGTAGCGTTTTACCCGTTCTGTCACCTTGCCACTAACTTTTTCATGTAAATAATAGGCTTGGGCATATTGTCCAATCAAGAGAGTTAATTGGATATCGGGCAACTCTTGCAAGAGTTGCGGATGCCATTTTTCTGCAAAACCTGTACGAGGTGGAAGGTCGCCTGACTTGCCATGCCCCGGAAAGTAGAAATCCATGGGCAGAACTGCAAAATAACCTGAATTGTAAAAGGTGTCCTCATCCACACCTAGCCACTCACGCAAGCGATCGCCACTCTTATCCTTCCAATAAATCCCAGCTTCTTGCGTTTTAAGCCCAGGAGCCTGACCGACAATATTGATACGGGCAGTTTTTGGCGCCGCAAAGAGAGGTTCGATTCCGCGTTCTGTATAGCTGGTATTTTGCGGATCCGCCATAATGGCTTGCTTGATTCTTTCAATTTGAGACATCTGTTTTCCCTCCAAAAAGAAGTCCAAGCATACAATCTCAGACTTCTATCATTTTATTTGATCAGTTCATAAATAGCTTCAGCATAGATTGCTGCTGCTCGGAAGAGATCGTCCAAGGCGATAAATTCGTTGGCTTGGTGCATGGTATCGATTGAGTCTGGGAACATCGCACCGTAGGCAACCCCACGTTCCAGTAAACGACCAAAGGTACCACCACCGATGACTTGCTCGTGACCTTTAAGACAAGTTTGTTTTTCATAAACATTCAACAAGGTTTGCACAAGTGGATCTTCCATCGGTACATAGTGAGGGGTGTGACCGTGTTCAGAAAGGCTAACAGAAGCAACTGGCAAGTTTTCAAGGATTGACTTGATTTGCTCTGGGCTTGTTCCTTTTGGATAACGGAAGTTAAGAGCAATCGTATTGTCAGCACTTGTTTCATCGAAGCGGAAGACACCGGCATTCATAGAAAGGGCACCCATCTTTTCATCTACATGAGCAACCTTGAGATTTGTACCCTTATGGTCGTTCAAGAGAATCTTACCAGCGATGTCGAGGTAGTCTTTTGCAGGTCCTGCAAAGTCAAACTGACTGAGGAAAAGGGCAAGGTAGGTCGCACCATTGACACCTGATGCAGGCATAGCACCATGAGCTGATTTACCAATCACAGTCACCTTGTACTGGCCGTTTTCTTCTTGGATTTCTCCTCTGAGTTTGTGTTCTGCAACGAAGGCATCTAGTTTCGCTTGCAAGTCAGCCAGGTCCCCTGAAACGACTGCTGTCGCTGATTCAGGTACCATGTTTTCACGCAATCCACCTGTGAAGCTGTGAAGGCGAGCTGCACCTGTATTTTCACCTGCAAAGTGGAGGTATTCAGTGATGTTCCCTTTTTCACCATTGATGATAGGGAATTCAGCATCTGGAGAGAAACCGAAGTCTGGTTTCGCAAGTCCTACATGTTCAAAGTAGTAGTCCATGTCTGCCCAGCCTGATTCTTCATCTGTTCCGACGATGAAACGAACTTTTTTAGAAGTTGGAAGCCCCAATTCTTTGATGATTTTCAAACCATAGTAACAAGCTGTTGTAGGCCCCTTGTCGTCTGAAGCTCCACGCGCATAAAGGCGACCGTCTTTGATAGTTGGTGTATAAGGGTCCGTGTCCCAACCGCTACCAGCTGGCACCACGTCCATGTGGGCAAAGATTCCGAGAACTTCTTCTCCTTCACCAAACTCGAAATGTCCTGCGTAGTTATCGACATTTTTAGTTGGATAACCATCGCGGTCTGCGATTTCAAGGAATTTTTCCAAGGCTTTTACCGGCCCAGGTCCAAATGGATGCTGAGCGTCCGCCTTGCTGTCATCACGTTCTGAGTTGATTTCCAAAAGGCTAAACAAGTCAGCCAAGAGGTCTTCTTTGCGTTTTTCTACTTCTGCTGTAAAATCAATTGCTGTCATTTTTTCTTCTTTCTATCTTTTCTCGATGATTTCATCTACTGGTAAGCGGTAGCTTGGTTCCAATTTCTCATCTGTATAGCCCACTGTGATCAAGAGTTCTGGGCGGAAACGGTCTTCAATGTCCAAAACTTCGTTGGCTTTTGATTTGTCAAATCCAAGGATAATGTTAGAGCCAATTCCTTGGTCAGTCAAAGCCAGAACCAAGTTCATAGCAACCAAACCTGCATTGAGGGCTAGGTAGTCGCTGACTTGTTGCTCACTGTAACGTGCAAATTCAGCAGGCAGATTCTTCATAAAATATTGAAGTTGCTCTTCAGAAAAGTTATTAGCGCCGCCAACTCGGGCAATCTTGCGAGCACGTTTAGCCAAATCTGTGTCTGTAAACAAGGCAATGGTCACTGGCGCTGATGACACCTGCTCAAAGTTCGAACCATAAGCCAATTTTGCCAATTCAGCATTTTTCTCACGAACAACCACAAATTTCCATGGCTGGCTGTTGTGGGCACTTGGGGCCAAGGTTGCGATTTCGATAGCCGTACGCACATCTTTGGGATCTACTGGTTTATCAGTAAAATGCTTAGTCGCATGACGTTTTTTATTTAATTCAAGAAATTTCATAATCGATTTCCTTTTCTAATTCTACTGCATCCATTCTACCATATTTTGAAAGAGCTTGCAGAGATTTTTCATAGGAAAAGCAAGAGCAAAAAAACTGCTCTGTGCAGTTTGTAATAATTATTCTATATCACTCACTATAAAATTAGCAAATGGAATCATACTGAGATAGCTTCTCCGTTGTCACTTCTTCCAACTTTTTCTTTACCTGACCTTTTATGGCCGTATCCATCTGTGATTTTATTTTCCCAATAGCGACTTTTGTCTCCTCCGCACTTTCTCTCACTTTTTCTTTATAGTTGGTTTGCAAAGAATTTTTTTCCTTTAGGATTACTGCCGCCATTGTATAGATTCTATTCCTCTCCATCATGCGATACATCTGACGTAAAGCAAATTCATATTCTTCATCTGTATAATATTCATTTAATGGTGCGAGCATATGACCTCCTTAAATCTCCGATTGTCCGTTCTAACTCATCTTGCTTTTTACGATAATCTCTATCTAACACCTCTTCATGGTACTGCAATTCATCTTCTCTACGCCTACACGCAAACTGAGAATCCTCCATCAATTGTTGTAAACTCCTATAAAACTGTTCTCCATCTTGGTAACTGTGTTGTCCTTTTTGAAGAAAGACATCCATTTTGCTAGCTTCGTCTTCAATGATTCGGGCAAGGCGGTCTCGACGTTCATAGAGTTCATTGCGTTGATTCGTAAAAGTTGCTTTCCGCTTTAGATACTCATCTTCCAAATCATAATACTCTTTTTCTTTTGCTTTTAACTTTTGGAAGACTAAATCCGACTGTTCCATTTTCTAAATTCTCCTGCCAATTCCTTATCTGTGGCCAGTTTACTCTCAATGACTTGGATAATCTGTTGGTTAAGGGTATCAAACTCTGTGGCTAGTTTTTCAGCCTTTTGATTCATTTGCTCAAAATCTTGCTTAACTGAACCAACAATCGTATCCTGAGTCACACCCGCAGACGCAAAAGTCGATAGAACTTCATCATAACTCAGGTATCGGAAACTACTAAAGTCAAGCTGATTCCATAGTTCTTGTGCTTTTGACACCACCTCTTCTTGAAGGTGCTTGACGTCGTCTGCACCAGCTCGAGCCGCATTAGCCATTCCTTCCCCTAGAGCCATTCCCTGCAAGCTATCCAAGTATATCTCTTCCCTACTTGACAAACCATCTGCTGAGAGGTAGCTTTTAATTTTTTGGTAGCGGTACATACCTGCTGTTGCTTCTGCTAGCGCTGTTACTTTGAGATTTGTGACACGTTTTCCATCCAAATCAACTAGCTGGCCATTCTCATCAAATCGCCACTGGGACAAGTTATGATATTCTAACTTGTCACCCCAGTTATCTTTTGCAGGATAGATATAGGGATAGATGGCTGTTTGAGTCGTATTTCCCGTAATATTGCCAATAACATCATACTTATGCCGGAAATTGCGAAATTGTTCTGGATGTTCTTGCATGTACTTGATTTCTTCTTTCGAAATCAAGTTATGAATATCTGGCCCGTTGTACCCAACATTGGCATAACCTCGCTTCAAAGCGACATACATAGCCAGAGACTCTCCAAGCGAATGCCCCGCAGTTGTAATTTTAGCAGAGGGATAAGTTTTTTCGATTTCTTCCGCAAAACTCAGAGCCGTTTGAAATTGAGATTTTCTAAATGTCTTTGTTTCCGAATCCGACAACATCCGTCTATCACCAAATCCTATTGATTGGATATCTGTTTGGATGTCAAGTCGATCATCTTTATTCGTCCCGGCGTAAGCAATCACTACATGGCTATAATCCACATTCCCATTTTTATCCACAGGAGCAACCGCCATCGCCTGCATACCGTTGGAGGTGTTGTCTTTTACTTCTACAACTTTAAAATTCCCTAAATCTCTCTTTTTAGGATTAAACGGATATGTTTTATTTGCCTCAGGTGTATAATCCTTATCGGTCTTCAATTTATCAACCCAATACACTTGTTCAGCTAACCAATTATATTGTTCATCTTTTACTTTCACCTTTTATTATTCTCCCAGGTATTGTACTTTTATATTATCTATAGAAACATTTTCCTTTTCTGCTATCACATGATTTTTTTCAATCGCTCTAAATTTTTCAATCGGACCAAGGATTACAGATTTTTCTTCGTCGTTAAATTCATCTATTTCTCGAATAGTCACTCCTGTATGATACTCGTCATCTAATTCAAACAATAAATGATATGAGCCTGTTTTTTTATCTTTGTTAAATTTATTAAATTTAATTTTGTTAAAATCATAATTTCTTGCTATCCACTTTACTACATTATCCTGTTGCGTTTTTGTCAAAGTTAATTTATTCTCAAAATTTTTACCATTTGGATGATTCAAACTAAACATTACAATTCCTCCTATTATACAGATTACTAAAGCAATAATACCCCATTTTTTGTGCCTATTCATTGACATACCTCCTTATATTATCCTGTAAAGCAACTAACCTCAATTACCTTATAGTATAACATAAACAGCTATTTTAATTAACATTGGCATAACCTCGCTTTAAAGCGACATACATAGCCAGAGACTCTCCAAGCGAATGCCCCGCAGTTGTAATTTTAGCAGAGGGATAAGTTTTTTCGATTTCTTCCGCAAAACTCAGAGCCGTTTGAAATTGAGATTTTCTAAATGTCTTTGTTTCCGAATCCGACAACATCCGTCTATCACCAAATCCTATTGATTGGATATCTGTTTGGATGTCAAGTCGATCATCTTTATTCGTCCCGGCGTAAGCAATCACTACATGGCTATAATCCACATTCCCATTTTTATCCACAGGAGCAACCGCCATCGCCTGCATACCGTTGGAAGTGTTGTCTACGGGTTTAGAGATTACTTTAAACCGATCGTTTGCAACTAATCGTCCCTCCTGAATAGGATTACTCACCTTACCAGAGTCAACATCGTAAACATCGTCTACTATATATCTATAATCTTCTTCTGTAACCATATAGTTATCTCTCCTCTAAGTAGATAATTTTTACTGCTATATCATACCCAGCTTCTTCTTTGTGTTCTCTCTTTATGAATTCTGTTGGTGAATAATTAGAACTTCTTATTTTCCCATTCTCATTTAAAGAATCTATTTTGACAGATATATCATATTGATCATTTACTTTAGCAGTAATCCTCCAACTCCCGGTGCTTTCATTTCTTTGAAATTCAACAAACTTCACTCTCTCAATCTTTTGTCCATCGGCTAAATCATAGTTACTAACTAAAAACTTTGCTACCCTATCCTGTTCGATTCTCATTTTCTCTTCCAATGTTTTTTCTTTTTGTTGATTCAAACTAAACATTATAACTCCTCCTATGATACAGATTACTAAAGCAATAATACCCCATTTTTTACGCTTATTCATTAACACACCTCCTTATATTATTCTATAAAGCAACTTGGTCTCAATTACCTTATAGTATAACATAAATGGCTATTTAATTAACATTGGCATAATTCAAGGCTGTCACAAACTGAGGAACTACTACTTTCGCAGAATTTAGACCGGAACGAACTCGAAAAGATTGTCCATTTGATTTAAAAATCTTATCGTCTCTCCAAGGTCGTTTTACTTTTCCTGCATCAACATTATAAACTCCATCAACAATATCATTATAATTTTTATCTGTTATTTTCATCACTTGCTCCAATATTTCACTTTAATATTATCTATTGTTTGTTGATTAGTGATTTCATTTTTTTCTTGTAAATTTAATCTTTTATTCCAACTAATTACATAATTGTCAGTTTTATCGTTAAATTTAAAGAAAGTAATTTCCATTTCAAGTTCTTTATTTAGAGTTAATAACGCAGTTCTTGAACCTGTTGTAGCATTATTTTCTATATCATTAAATTCTATTTCATTGATTCCCTCATAATGATTAACTAAATACAATACCATCCTATCCTGTTCGATTCTCATTTTCTCTTCCAGCGTTTTTTCTTTTTGTTGATTCAAACTAAACATTACAATTCCTCCTATAATACAGATTACTAAAGTGATGATACTCATTTTGATTCGTTTTTTCATAGTAACTCCTTGTCTATGTCATTCTTTTTAAAGAAAGGTAAGATGAAGTTTTTATAAAATCCCAATGTAGCTACTGATAAAAACAAACAATCAACCACAATAATTGCAACAGATAACCACGGTGATAATGGAATTTTATGTCCTGCTGTATCAGTAATCCTCTCCAAATGAAAGTTTCTAAGAACCAAATAAAGATAATAACTGTTCAATAAACTTGCCACATAACCAATCAAAACCAGGGATTTCAAGTTTGTAAATATCCATATACCTAATAAGGGAAGGATTATTATCAACAAGGGAAGACCCCAGAAAATAAATGTCAAAAAAAGAAACGTTGGACCATTCCACAACCAGAGACAATAAAGAAGACATAGATAAGAAATGACATAGACTATTCCTAATATATTATTGCTTATTTTAACCATAATTTCCTCTCAATCCATCTCCGTTTATTATATCATATCTCATCTCTATACTACTATTAGATTAGATAACTAATTTTTATATTATCAATTGTCTTTGTATAAGGAACATCCGTCTCGTCAACAGACATGTCTTCTAAATAATATCCAGATGTCCGTATAACATCCCCAAAAGCATCCTCTGATAGGGATATTGTTGCCGCTCCATTGATTACAAGTGTTATTCGCCAGGTTCCTGTTGTTTCATTTTTTCTGAATTCTATAAATTCTATAGTTTCAATCGGATTCTGTGTTTTTAATTTTACTCTATTAACTACAAATAGTGCCATCCTATCCTGTTCGATTCTCATTTTCTCTTCCAACGTTTTTTCTTTTTGGTGATTTAAACTAAACATTATAATCCCTCCTATGACACAGATTACTAAAGCGATGATACCCCATTTTTTTCGCTTATTCATTGATATACCTCCTTATATCATTCTATAAAGCAACTTGGTCTTAATTACCTTATAATATAGGACCAATAGCCACTATGGTCTTGTGCATTGAATTCAAGTTTAGCATAGTTCACTTACGATTTCCTTTTCTAATTCTACTGCATCCATTCCACCATATTTTGAAAGAGCTTACAGAAATTTTTCATAGAAAGAAATTGGAACACGGATGAAGCCATGGTTTTAAACTTATCATTAAAATCAGTTTTTTCCTCATCCAGCACCAACTAT
This sequence comes from Streptococcus oralis, assembly GCA_905372585.1. Taxonomy (GTDB): domain Bacteria; phylum Bacillota; class Bacilli; order Lactobacillales; family Streptococcaceae; genus Streptococcus; species Streptococcus oralis_CJ. The sequence continues at coordinate 27,847 of CAJPPL010000004.1, read as the reverse complement.
TTTTCAGGGGGTAACGAAACTAGTCTACCTTATATTCTGACTTTATAGCCTCCAAAAATTTCTTCACATCCTCTACATACCCATGCTTTTCAATTAAACTAGCTAAGAGTTCCAGATTGTGCCCCCGATAGTTGTCATCTCGACGTAGTTCTTCATACATTTCGATAAAAGGAAGCCCCTTGGACTTGGCCAATTCTAACTCTGCTTCATAATCATAGGAAACTTTTCGGAATAGAATATTTACCAATTCCCCATTTTCCACTTCTATCACAGCATACTGGGCACGGTGATTTTTTAACTTTTCCCAATCAAAATAGGGCATGCCAATCGTACCTGGATTGATGATTTGTTGCCCTTGACTACCGTAACGAAGCAACTGCTTGTGGACATGACCATAGACTGCCACGTCCGTTTCCTCATCTAGGAGTTTGTCAAATTTATCCGTGTTATTCCCAACAGACAAGTCACCACCATAATTTTTGTCAGGCAAATTATGAGAAAGAGAAAAGCGCAGTCCATCAACTTCTTTCTTTTCTAGCATAGGTAAGCTTCGTAGCCAGGCAATCGTTGCAGGATCCATTCGCTCCATCAAATACTGTGTCATACGCAAGAGCTGGACTTCCTGTGTATCTTCTAAGCCATATTGCCCATCTAAAGCCTCAAGGACACAATCATCCCAATTGCCTCGAACACTTGCTGTGATAGGAAGGTCTTTTAGCAGAGCGACCAAGTCATTTGCACCTGGACCAGGAAGAAAAATATCTCCCAGAAGCCAATATTCACTGACTTCCTGAGCTTTAGCATCTGCAATCACTGCTTCTAGGGCCGTCGCATTGCCATGAATATCTGATAAAATTGCGATTTTATGGTTCATGATGGTTTTCCTTTTTCTATTTCATCTAGCCAATTGTGAAACTCCCAACGAAGAGGAGCTTCCTTGCCTATTCTTTGCCTCAAATGTTCTTGATATTGAAGATAGAAAGCGTAATCTCCCCAACTACTCCACACTTGAGAAGGTTTTGGGATACACAACTGTTTGTTCGCCCTCTCTAACACGATGTTATCTATCGGTACGTGTAAAAAAGGAAAAACGGAGTCTAGGGTTACAGCTTCAAGCATATAGAGATACTTGAAAGTCATATTAATCCACTTTTGAGCATGACCATAAGTGAATCGAATCCCATTTGAGCGATAGCAATCTATCAGAATATCACAAGTCCTATGATGCCAACTATCAAAATCACTTTGACACAGCTTGTCCCGATTCAAGAGATTTAAAATTGCTTCTTTGATACATTTAGAGGCCCGATTTCTCATCTCCAAGTGCTGTTCATCTGGCATGCCATGAAATCGCAAGGTTCGATTAAAATCCAGATAGGCTCTTGTAGTTGCAGCCAAAAATAAATCTTTTGAATTCCCAAAGTAAGCAAATCGTAAAAAAAGGAGTATATCTCTGTCAATCTCAATCCTATTCATTTCTTCTACTTTCTATCTAGATACTTATTCCAATTCTTTTAATGGTTCTGCTACTTGAGCCAACTCCACTTCTTCCTGTGGGTTCAACTTTCTCTGAACAGCTTCTGCGACTGCCCTTGGCACACCAACTTCGACAATCTCATCCACACTGGCTTCCTTGATTTTAGTCAGAGATTTAAAATGCTTCATGAGATTCTGCTTGCGTTTAGGCCCCAATCCTTCAATCCCATCCAGTTGTGAAGAAAAGGAATTTTTTGAGCGCAGTTGGCGGTGGAAGGTGATAGCAAAGCGGTGCACCTCATCCTGGATGCGTTGGAGGAGAAAGAATTCTTGAGAATTGCGAGACAACTCCACCACTTCCAGTGGATCTCCAAAGAGCAATTCATGGGTTTGGTGCTTGTCATTCTTTTGCAGACCTGCAATTGGGATATCCAAACCTAGCTCTTCTTGGATGACTTGCTTTGCGATATTGACTTGACCTTGTCCCCCATCAATCACAATCAAATCTGGCGGGGTTAAACCATCACGTTGAACTCGGCCATAGCGTCTGCGAATAACCTCACGCATACTAGCATAGTCATCTGGACCAACAACCGTTTTTATCTTGTACTTTCGGTAGTCTTTTTTACTCGGTTTGCCATTGACAAAGACCACCATGGCTGAAACAGGACTGGTTCCCATGATATTGGAGTTGTCGAAGGACTCGATACGGACTGGGGTCGGAATTTGGAGCAAGCGCCCTAGATTTTCAATAGCCCCTTGGGTCTTTTCGACTGATTTTTCTAGCAGATTGAACTTCTGCTCCAGACTAACACGGGCATTCTTTGTAGCTAAATTGACCAATTGTTTTTTCTCACCACGCTGAGGTTTGAGAATCTTGGTATCCACCAAGGCCTTGACAGCTTCTTCGTCAATATCCTGCGGAATCAATACTTCATTGGGAACCAGGTGAGATTTTTCTTGATAGAATTGTCCCACATAGGTCAAGAAGTCCTCATCCGGATCGTTGTAATAAGGGAAAAGATTGACATCCCGCTCGATGAGTTTTCCCTGACGGACAAAGAAAACCTGAACACACATCCAGCCCTTATCCACATAGTAACCAAAGACGTCCCGATTTTGCAAATCTTTGGCCATGACCCGCTGCTTAGTCCTTAGAGTGCCTATTGCCTGAATCAAATCGCGGTATTCTGCCGCACGTTCAAACTCCATACTTTGCGCTGCCACTGCCATTTTACCCTTAAGATCATCGATGATTTTGTCATCCTGCCCTTTTAAGAAGTCAGAAACCTCCTGAGCCATGGACTTAAAATAGGACTCATCTTTTTTACAGATGGTATGGGCCATACACTGGCCAATATGGTAGTAAAAACAAACCTTTGAAGGCGGGTTGGTACATTTCCGAAAAGGAAAAATCCGGTCCAGTAGTCGCTTGATTTCATTGGCTGCCCCCACATCAGGATAAGGTCCAAAATAAAGACCTCCATCCTTTTTGACCTGACGGGTGATAATCAATCGAGGATAACGCTCATTGGTGATTTTGATGAAGGGATAGGACTTGTCATCCTTGAGCATGATATTGTACTTGGGCTTATTTTCCTTAATCAGGTTGATTTCTAGGAGAAGTGCCTCAATATTGGACTCAGTGACGATAAATTCAAAATCCACAATTTCAGATACCAGAGCTTCTGTCTTGGTATCATGACTGCCACGGAAATAGGAGCGCACACGGTTACGCAGATTTTTAGCCTTTCCTACATAGATAATGGTGCCATTTTTATCCTTGTGAATGTAACAACCAGGGCTGGTCGGCAAGAGCTCTAGTTTTGATTTGATCAAGTTATTCATAGTTCCATTATAGCAAAAAGGCCGTAACAGGACGAACAAAAAGCCCCACCAATCACTTGTTGGAGAAGCTTTGATTTCTTTTAAGATTTCACCGACTTTATCTAGTCGCTACTGGTATAGAGCTCTTGAACAGCCTTCACATCCTGAGGCTGAATCCCATAATAGGAACCTGCTGGCTGCATGACAGAAATTTCGTTGGTATGATCCAATCCGATGGCATGCCCCAGCTCGTGCTCCGCCGTGTGCACGATCCGTTCATAAGAATAACCATAGTTTGGATTGGATAGATAATAGTGATTCAGGCGAACCGTTACAGATATAAATTGTTTGGTTAACAAATTGGTTTGACTCTCGGCTTGACCAGCTACAGCGGTCGATCCATCATTCATCTCACTTGCCACAATATCTGCCTGGCTAGGATCCGCAACCACCTCAAAGGTAAAGGCTCCCGTTTGATTCCAGTTTTTTATGGCTTCTGCATAGGCACCTTGGAAGGTCTCATCCATTTGAGGTTCAATATAGATGCGAGCTGAGGCCTGAGCCCACTTGCCTTCTGCATGTTGGTGACTGTCTGTCTGAGACAAGACTTCCAGCGTTCCCGTCTCCTTCCATTGATTCCAGCCACCTTGACCAATCTTACTCATTTTTTCAACCTGATTGACCGCAGAATGAAAATCACCTGTCAGATACCAAACCACTCCAAAAGCAATGAGCAGTAGAATAACTACAGTCCAAACCAGACGCCAGAAGAAACGCCAAATTCCCAAAAGAAATCGGAAGAATAATCGAATAATCCAGAACATGACGTCCCACCTTTCATAAAAATAAGAACCTATCTTGAAATCACATTCTCCTTGACCAAGATAGATTCTCTATTTTACTGAATAAAACTGAAAGAAACCTAAAACTAAGATAAGCGCTCTTCCAAAACAAAGTCAATTGGTAGAGTAGCTAAAAAACGCTCCAATTGTTTTTCCCAGTAGTACCACTCGTGCTTACCTGGACTATGACTATAGGTCACCTCAAAACCTAGTTTTTTGAGGTTTTTCACTGCGAGGTTATTGGCAGAGTAAAGATAGTCTTGCTCTCCACACCAAGCCCATAGTTTGGTCTTTTTATCGGATTTTGCAGCCATGCTTTCAAGCGAATGAGGACTAGCTGTCCAATCTTTGATTTCTCCAAAAACTCCTCTCCAGTAGGCAAGTGACCCAAGATCCTGACTTTCAGGAGAAAATTCGTGAAAACTGAGCGCACCAGAAAAACTAGCCGCATGAGAAAATCGATTCGTCGATAGAGCGAGTTTGAAGGAGCCGTAACCACCCATGGAGAGACCAGCTATAAAGGTCTTTTCTCGCTTGCTGGTCATATTAGGGAAGAAACGTTTCATGACTTGGGGGAGTTCTTCTGCTAGAGCTGTATAGTAGTTATAGCCATACTGAGTATCTGTGTACCAGCCATTATTTGTATTGGGCATGATAACAATGAGATTGGTTCCACGCAACAAGCGTTCGACATTGGTACGTTTGAGCCAGCTATTTTGGTTTCCTGACATTCCGTGCAAAAGATAAAGGACAGGAATATCTGTGCAATCTGGTTCAGTCACCCGACTAGCATCTGGATAGAGTACGGTAACACCCCACTCCATATCCAAAACTTTTGAGTAATACTCAATATTCATAACTGCCATGGTTGTCTCCTTTTACTATTCTATAAGAAAAAGCCGAATTTCGACTTTTTCTGTAGGTATTCTGCTTATTATTTTGCTTCCATCACGACTGGCAAGATTGCTGGACGACGCTTGGTTTGATCAAAGAGGTACTTGGTCAGATTGTCACGAACCTTGCCTTTGAGATCTGCCCAGTCAAAGTCATCACCTTGAAGATAATCTTCTACCGTTTGGTTAATCAATTCTGAACTTTCACGGAGAATATCGCGGCTCTTCTTGAGGTAAACAAACCCACGCGTATGAACACGGGCCTTGGCCACAATTTTTTTCTCACGACGGTTGACAGTGATTGCCACGATAAAGATTCCATCTTCTGACAAGACCTTACGGTCACGAAGGACGACATTTCCAACATCCCCGATGGCATTTCCGTCAATCAAGACATCCCCTGCAGAAACTGCTCCAGCTGGAACAAAGTCTCCATGTTCATAAGACATGGTCGTTCCCTTTTTAGGGATGAAAATGCGTTCCGGCAACATCCCAACTGCCATGGCAGCCTTGGCATGCGCATCCAACTCACGGTACTCCCCTTGGATAGGGAAGAGGTAATTTGGTTGCAAAAGATTGATCATCAACTGCAAATCACGCGCATTCCCGTGTCCGGATACTCGCAAGCTTTGGGTAATGAGTTTCACCACACCACCAGCTTGGTAGATCATGTTTTCAACACGCGCCATGACGGCTTCTTTGGCGATAGATGGAGTCGTTACGATATAGACCAAGTCCCCGTCTTTGATTTCCACATAGCGGTGGCGACCAATGGACATCTTACGAAGTCCATTAATAGGCTCACCCATACGCCCAGTCTCAAGGATAATCAACTCATGGTCTTCAAAACGAGACATTTCTTTTGGTTTAATCAAGAGACTTTCATTGGCTAGAGATAATTTTTTGAGACGAATCGCAGTGCGGACGATATTTTCAATATCAAATCCAGTCAGAACAACTCGGCGACCTGTATCTGCTGCAGCATCAAAAACCTGCTGGATACGAGAAAGGTTGCTGGCAACTGCCGCAACGATGATCCGACCTTCCCAGTCTGCAATGGTCTGGGTAATTTCATCCCCAACTTCACTCTCGCTAGCTACCTGGATATTGCTATCAGCATTGGCGGAATCACTGAGGAGCGCCAAAACACCATCACGACCAATCTCTGCCAAACGAGCAAAATCCGTCGCATAGGATTCACTAGCTGTCTGGTCAAACTTGAAGTCGCCTGTGTAAACAATGCTACCTTCAGTTGTTTTCAGGACTATTCCCAAACTTTCTGGAATGGAGTGAGTTGTACGGAAGAAGGAAACCACAGTCCCTCCAAAGTCGATCTCCGTATCTTCATCAATCACATGGAAGTCATTGAATTTCTTAACCGTATCATTCCCTTTGACAAAGAGTTTGGCCAACTCAATGGTCAACTCAGAACCAAACACTGGCACCTTAGCCTCTGCCAAAAGATAAGGCAGGGCACCAATGGCATCCGCATGTCCGTGAGTCAAGAAGACCCCAGCGATACGATCGCTATTTTCAAAAAGATAGTCCATATTTGGAATGACGACATCAACCCCTAGTTGTTCATTTTCAGGGTATTTAAGCCCAGCATCCAAAACAAAAATAGAACCATCGATTTCAGCGATGTACATATTTTTACCATTTTCTCGTACACCACCTAGTGTTGTTAAACTAATATTACTCATTTTTCCTCCGAAACTTCATTTATCTTGATTATAGGGCGAATTCACCCTCTTATTCTAAAAGTTCTAAAACTTTCAGCCGAATCTTTTCCTACCATTATACCATTTTTTTGATTATTTTCAAAACGAAGATAGGTTTTTAACTAGAGATTAGTCACTACTGTGAATCGAATTCTTTTACTTTGACTTCTCTTTTGGAGGCTTCATCGAAGATAATAGAAGGATTGTACCATCAAAACTATGGACTTTCTGAATCAATTTGATTTCAGATACCTTTCTCGAACCCTAAATTTCTCTTTTAGTTCAAAAAAACTTGCTTTTACCTCTCGACTTGAAAACTATTTTCTACAAAGACATGGTTTATCTACATCCAAAAGAGAGAATTTCCTGTTCGCTACAGAATCTAAAAAATTTTCAGTAATTATCCACTAAGATAGAGGATAACGTTAGGAAATTTCTTCAAAAAGAAAAAAGACTTAGAAATTCTAAATCTTTTTATCATCTTTAGTTTGGATAGATATAAGTGACGTTACCTAAAAATTCATGTGGATTAAAGAAGCCACGATAATTCGCAATCTGCTTTTGACGTCTGTAGTTTGCTTCCAATACCTGGATAGAGTTTTCACTTTGAACATCTGTTACATAAGCAACGTGTCCATATTCACCACCATCCCAAACGGCGATTGCTCCTACTACTGGAACACTTCCTGTCTTATAGCCTTGAGCGCTCGCGTAGATTGCCCACGTGTTGGCATTTCCCCACCAGTTGCTGGCCCAAGGCGCCAATTCTTTCACACCCCATGTACACTGACCAACAGGATAAGAGTTTCCATAGTTTGTTGGAGTCTTTTCGACAACATCTTCTGTATCAGATACCGCGTTCGCAGTGCTAGCTGGAGCACTGTAGGTAGAGCTAACCTGAGCGGAACCACTCACTTCCAATACATCGCCTGGGTGGATAGTGTCAAAGATGGTTTTTCCATTCAAAGCTGCCAACTCATGCGGATCCATGCCGTTTGCAGTTGCAATGGCATAAAATGAATCACCATCTTGGACAACGTAAGAGTTCGCATGAACAGTTTGAGCCCCAACTGTAGCCAAAATAGCGGTAGAAGTCAAACCAAGAGTCAGTTTCGTAACTGTTTTTTTCATAACTATAGTCCCCTTATATTTTCTTGATAAGAAAATCATACTTGATTTACATGTCAGTTCGTTTAGAGTTACATTTTAGTCCTGTTACAAAAATTTATACTTTTACTACATAAGGTTTAAAAGCAGACATCGTATAAAGTGATAGAAGAGAATAAAAATGAATCATTCCCCCAATCTTTTCATCAGTAAATCACTCAAAAGACCGTCTTATCAACCACTCCCACATCAATCGTTTATCCGACAAAAGAGACCGAGATAGCTCATCTCAGTCCCCTTCCATCTATAACTCCATTAAAAAATCATACATTTCTTGCACTGTCCCCAACGCCATCATTTCTTGATTTTTTACAGTTTGTTTGAGATTTTGATAAATCTGACTTTCAGCAATTTCCCTTTTCGGCGCTTCTTTATTGACTGTCATGACACCATCTTTGATCGTCACAAAACCTAGCTCTTCAAAGACTTGGATCATCTTGACCAGCAAGATTTGTTGGATATTGAGATAAGTCGCCAAATCTTTGAGCTTGTAGCGAATATCAAACTCTGGAAACTGGTAAATGGTCTTGTACAATTTTGCAAACTGTTCTCTAGTCCCGTAACCTGTCAGATAGTAGGCCTTGTCGATGTCGTTTTTGAAATAGACAGCAGAGAAATGTTGTTCCTGAAAAACAGCCTTCAGCAAGGTAATATCCTCGGGAATGGTTTTCACAACCACAGCATCACTATTCGCTAAATCTGGCACCTCTCCAGAGAAATCCAAGACTGGAACCCCTTCTGGCAGGGCTACGTTCTTCCCACGAATGTTAAATAGTTGAACACCTTCCACACGCGCATCCACCATCATCAACTGGAGGGCGGTTTGGCCATTCCATTGGTTGACAGACAGGGTGACTGCCAATTCTAGTTTTTTTGTTTGAGCAAACTCTGTCGCCCATCTACCTTGTCCGAAGGCTACCACTTCAAAACTTGCCTCACCCTTGGAGATCTTTAGTTTGAGGTGGGCATTGCCTGCTCCCATGGTACGAGCACTTTCGACATGAAAATCCTTGATATAAAAGACAGGTTTCTGATTATCCATCCCAAAGGGTGCCAAGCGTTCAAAGCTTTTAACCGTTTCTAAATTAAGATTCTTCAAATCTAGCTCTTCATCTAGGTTTAACTTATTCTTGCCACCAGCATCTGCACCTTTTTCACGGACATAGTCTTCTAAAACCTGAGATAAATCTGAAAGTTTCTCAACTTCCAGCGTCATTCCAGCTGCACCAGCATGGCCGCCAAATGCGATGAAGAGATCTCGATGGGGATCCAGAGCTTCAAAAATATCGACTGCTTCCACACTACGAGCGCTACCCTTGGCACAACCATCTTCTATATTAAGAACGATAACTGTCTGCCCTATTTCTTCCAACAAACGACCAGCAACGATACCCAGAACGCCAGGATTCCAGCCTTCCTTGGCCAAAACCTGGACCTTCTTCTCAGGATCCACCATGGTCTTAGCTTCTTCGTAGATTGACTGAACGATCTCCTTGCGCTCTTCGTTTTTCTGGTGAATCATGAGGGCAATCTCATGTGCTTCCTCGTCGTCAAACCCAGTCAGCAAATCAATGGCAGGATTGGGATCATCCAATCGCCCCAAGGCATTTAAACGAGGGGCAATCTGAAAACCAACCGTTTCTTCTGTTACTTCATTCGCAGCAATCCCAGCCATGTCCAGCATTTCTTGTAGACCGATGCGCTGAGTATGCCCCAGCATTTCCAGACCATATTGAACCAAAATACGGTTTTCATCTGTCAGGCTCACCATATCTGCAATGGTACCGATAGCGACCAAATCAAGCAACTCCACTTGCACTTCTTCTAAAAGGGCGCAAGCCAGCTTGAAAGCCACTCCGCATCCGGCCAAATATTTGAAGGGATAATCCGCATCTGGATGCTCAGGGTGAACAATCGCATAGGCATCAGGAAGGGTTTCCGGCATGGAATGGTGGTCGGTCACAATGACGTCCACTCCCATAGACTGGGCCAATTCAATGGCCTCGTGACCTGCAACCCCATTGTCCACTGTCACAATCAAGGAAATTCCCTCTTGCTCGATAAAGTATTTATAAACACTGGCATTGGGACCATAGCCATCGGTAAAACGATTTGGCAGGTAAACACGGCACTCAGCACCAAGCTGTTCCAAACTTTCCTTAACAATAGAAGCTGAAGTCATACCATCCGCATCGTAGTCTCCATAGATGAGAATGTTTTCCCCTTCTTCAATGGCCTGACGAATCCGTTCCACTGCCTTGTCCATATCATGGAGCAGATAGGGGTCATGCAAGTCCTCTAAAGAAGGTTCTAAAAACTTCTTTAGACTTTCTTCATCCTGAATCCCTCTTTCAAATAATAACCGAGCCACCTCAGGACCCAGTCCAGCCTTCTTGGCTATCTTTGTAAAATCCGCATCTTCAACCTGCGGGGCAAACTGCCATTCATAAGTAGGAGTTATCAAAAAAACATCCACTCTTTCTAAGAATTCTATCGTTTCATTATAACATGATTTAGGCATTTTCTCTATCCAGATTGCTTTTTTATAATATTTTAGTGAATTTTTTCAGATATGATTTGACAAGAACATTCTTTTGTTGTAGAATCATGTTATAAAATCTAACACAAAGGAGATCTCTCATGGCTTTAGTAGAATTTAAAAACGTCGAAAAATATTACGGAGACTATCACGCACTCCGCGACATCAATCTCCGTTTTGAAAAAGGACAAGTTGTTGTCCTGCTTGGACCTTCTGGCTCTGGGAAGTCCACTCTTATCCGTACGATCAATGGTTTGGAGGCTGTTGACAAAGGAAGTCTCCTGGTCAATGGACACCAAGTCGCAGGTGCTAGCCAGAAAGATTTAGTTCCTCTTCGTAAGGAAGTTGGCATGGTTTTTCAACATTTTAACCTTTATCCACACAAAACAGTGTTAGAAAACGTGACACTTGCACCCATTAAAGTTCTAGGAATTGATAAAAAAGAAGCTGAAAAAACAGCCCAAAAATATCTGGAATTTGTAAACATGTGGGACAAGAAAGATTCCTACCCAGCTATGCTGTCTGGTGGACAAAAACAGAGAATTGCCATCGCACGTGGTCTTGCCATGCATCCGGAACTCCTCCTCTTTGATGAGCCAACATCTGCTCTTGATCCTGAGACTATTGGAGATGTTCTAGCAGTTATGCAAAAACTGGCGCATGACGGGATGAATATGATCATCGTTACCCACGAAATGGGCTTTGCTCGAGAGGTTGCGGACCGCATCATCTTTATGGCAGACGGAGAAGTTTTGGTAGATACGACAGATGTCGATGACTTTTTTGACAACCCAAGCGAACCTCGTGCCCAACAATTCCTCAGCAAAATTATCAACCACGAAAGTGACAAAGTCAAATAAGGAGGCGCCTATGAAAAAGAAATTCTTTTTATCCGCATTATTGATTAGCCTTTTCAGCCTTGCTGCTGCCAAACCAGTTCAGGCTGATACCAGCGTCGCAGACATTCAAAAAAGAGGCGAACTAGTTGTCGGTGTCAAACAAGACGTTCCTAATTTTGGCTACAAGGATCCCAAGACAGGGACTTATTCTGGTATCGAAACGGACCTTGCCAAGATGATTGCAGACGAACTCAAGGTCAAGATTCGCTACGTTCCTGTTACCGCTCAAACACGTGGACCACTCCTAGACAATGAACAGGTAGACATGGATATCGCAACCTTCACCATCACAGATGAACGTAAAAAACTCTATAACTTTACAAGTCCCTACTACACGGACGCTTCTGGTTTTTTGGTCAATAAATCCGCCAACATCAAAAGCATTGAGGACCTAAACGGCAAAACCATTGGGGTTGCCCAAGGTTCCATCACCCAACGCCTGATTACTGAACTGGGTAAAAAGAAAGGTCTGAAGTTTAAATTCGTAGAACTTGGTTCCTATCCAGAATTGATTACTTCCCTTCACGCTCACCGTATTGATGCCTTTTCCGTGGACCGCTCTATCCTCTCTGGCTACATTAGTAAACGGACAGAACTACTAGATGATAGTTTCAAGCCATCTGACTACGGTATCGTCACCAAGAAATCAAACACGGAGCTAAACGATTATCTTGATAGCTTGGTCACTAAATGGACCAAGGACGGTAGTTTGCAGAAACTTTATGACCGTTACAAGCTCAAACCATCTAGCCATACTGCAGATTAAGGAGGACACCCCATGACAGATTTATCATCTTGGACAGCCTATTTTCAGGATTTTGGACAATTTTTCAATGGTTTCCTCTTCACCCTTGCCCTAGCGATTGGATCTTTTATCCTCGCCATGGTTTTGGGCATCTTCTTTGGGGCCATGTCAACCAGCAAACGCCCATTCTTGCGTGTTTTGGCTCGTATCTTTGTCGAATTTTATCAAAATACTCCCCTCTTGGTGCAGTTTGTCATCGTCTTTTATGGTTTGCCTCTTATCAGTGACCATACCATCATGATTCCGATTTATTGGACAGCTGTTCTCTGCGTGGGACTCTATCACGGCGCTTATATCGCTGAGGTTATTCGTTCAGGGATTCAGTCTATTCCTAGCGGTCAGATGGAGGCCGCCTTGTCGCAAGGTTTTACCTATATCAGTGCCATGCGCTTGATTATCTTGCCTCAGGCCTTCCGTATCATTCTCCCTCCATTGACCAACCAAATTGTTAACCTCATCAAGAACACCTCTACCGTAGCTATCATCTCTGGAGTAGACTTGATGTTTGTGACTAAGTCTTGGTCGGCTCTCAACGGAAACTATATCCCAGCCTTTTTAGGTGCTGCTCTTCTCTACTTTGCCCTATGCTTCCCTGTTGCCCAGTTTGGTCGCAAGATGGAGCAAGCCAACAAAAAAGCCTATTCACTTTAGGAGGTTACTATGGAATCCATTTTAGAAGTTTTGACCCCAGATAACCTAATCTTTATCTTTAAAGGATTTGGCTTAACCCTCTACATTTCTCTGATTGCTATCGTCCTCTCGACCCTTATCGGAACAGTGCTAGCCGTCATGAGAAATGGGAAAAATCCTATTTTACGGATCATCTCCAGCATTTATATCGAGTTTGTACGTAACGTTCCCAACCTCCTCTGGATTTTCACCATCTTTTTGGTGTTTAAGATGAAGTCCACACCAGCTGGTATTACAGCCTTTACCCTCTTTACCTCAGCAGCCCTGGCTGAGATTATCCGAGGCGGTCTCAATGCCGTGGACAAGGGACAGTACGAAGCAGGAATGTCACAAGGATTCACCTCTACGCAAATCCTCTACTACATCATTCTCCCACAAGCGATCCGCAAAATGTTGCCAGCTATCATTTCTCAGTTTGTAACTGTAATTAAGGATACCAGCCTTCTCTACTCTGTTATCGCTCTACAAGAACTCTTTGGCGCTAGCCAAATCCTCATGGGACGCTATTTCGAACCAGAGCAGGTCTTCAGTCTTTATATCCTGATTGCCTTGATTTACTTTATCTTTAACTTTGCCATTTCTAGCCTGTCTCATAAGCTAGCAAAACGTTGGCAACAAGCTGCAGAATAAAAAAGAAATGTGAACTCAAAACAAGGGTTCACATTTTTTGCTATAAATGAAAAAGAGTAACTCAATGCTATGCAAACGTTTTACTTTTTGGTAAAATGACTTTAAAACCATAAAGCAAGGAGAAAAATCATGATCCACGAACTTTGCAAAGAATTCTCTCAACTGGAACAAGTAGAAGCTATCGCTCTTGGTGGCTCTCGTGCAGGACAAAACTATGATCAAAATTCTGACTATGACGTTTATGTCTATCTCAACTCTTCTATTGATGAGGCGACTCGCCTCAAAATTTTGAGTAAATACTGCTCCTATATGGAAATTGGAAACCAGTTTTGGGAGTTAGAGGACGACTGTGTACTAAACAACGGTATCGAAATCGAGTTGATTTATCGTTCGCTGGAGTCGTTTGAACAGGAATTGAACTCAACCGTTTTTCAACACAAAGCTCAAAATGCTTATACAACTTGCATGTGGCATAATCTACTCCACAGCAAGATTTTATACGACCCGAATGGACACTATGCTTCTCTCCAAAAGACTTACCAGATTCCCTATCCACAGGAACTCAAAAAGCATATCATTGAAAGGCAACTCCTTTTGCTAGACCAAGCCATGCCTGCCTTCTCTCACCAAATAGAAAAAGCTATCAAACGCCAAGATCTTCTCAGTATGAATCATCGTACGAGTGAGTTTTTTGCTTCCTACTTTGACTTGTTATTTGCGCTCAATGAGCAAACCCATCCTGGTGAAAAACGAATGTTGGAGTACGCAAAGACCCATTGTACACTCCTCCCTAAGCAATTTGAAGAAACTATTAGCAAGTATTTCCAACTACTCTACCAACCGCAACAAGGAGAACAAGCGGTCGTGACCTTGCAAACTATCCTGAAGGAACTAAAAGCCATTTTGCCATAGACCAAAAAGAAAATGTGAACCTCTGTTGCTGTTCACATTTTTATTTGTCGTTGACTGTAAAATTCTAGTCTACTCATATTCAGTTGCCTATTTTTGACTCTCTCTGAAAATCTGCAACTAGGTTAGAAATTGTTCAATTGATTGACGAGCAATCATGAAACCGTTCCTAAAACCGCACTCACAATCACTTACCCTGCTCTTTCATTACTAGTGACAATTTTTCCCTTAGAGTTACTACAAGATTTTTTAGAGATTCTAACAAGAATTACAATATGAATTTTACATATTACCATAGAACACCTCTATAAGAGAAAATCAGAGCTAAAATCAACAAAACATAGAAAGCGATAAAAAGCCATCTCATCTTCACACATAGAGCAATATATTCTCTAATAAAGGCTGATGGGATATAGTAGGCGGCTGTACGGCAACCAAGACCATCTCCCTTCATCCCAATACGGCGAGCATAGGTACTGGTACGAAAAACATGGTAATCATTGGTCACAAAGAGAAAACGTGGACTGGCCACCAGCTTCTCTCCCATTTCTTTTGAGAAGAGAAGATTCTCATAGGTCGTCGTTGAGTCTTCCTCTAGGAGAATCGCTTCTCTCGGAACATCCGTCTCTTCCAGCAAATAATTACAAATTGCCTGAGCCTCGGAAATCTTCTCATCCCCACCTTGACCACCACTTGCGATGATTTTAACATTGGGATTGAGAGACTGGTGATAAGCTTCTACTGCCTTGTCAATGCGACTCTTCAGTAAGGGAGTGACTTTTTCTCCATTCAACAAGCCTGCTCCGTGAATGATGATAAAATCATAATATTTTTTCTTAGGAATGAAAAGATACAGAATGGAATAAAGCAGAAATCCTGCAAAGGCAAAACCAAAAATCAAATACGAATAAATCAAAAAGAAAAAGATAATATTCACTAGATGATTGGTGTAAAACAAGCCCTTGGTATCGCTCACTCGAATCGCCATGATCACAAAAAAGAATAGAATCACGCAGCCTAATCCTAGAGACAAATAATTTGCCTTGGATTTTCCTTCTTTTTTCAATAACACAAATCCATTATAAATAAGGAAAAAACCACTTAGAAAAACTAAAAGAGGCAGCAGGAGAAAAATCCCTGCAAAGAAAACCATGTGCACTTCTTTCTGCCCAGCTTCGTAAAAAAGATTGGCAATAGACATATAAGAAAAAAGCAGAGACAAAAGCAAGAGAGCTGGATTCCAGAGACTACGATTGTCCCTTAAAAACGAAACGAGAAAAAGTAGGACAAAAAATCCTGTGATAAAGTACATAGTCTCCTCCTTTAATGTCTACATTGTACCATAATTATGGCAATAGAAAAAGAGGAGCCTAGTCCTCTTATTTTGCTATTCTTGCTTCTGCATCTGCCACAACCTGAGCCAGACTCATCTGACGAAGTTGATTTTCCATAGCTACTTGGATATCCAGCAATTTCTGATCCAAGACCTTATGAATATTAGCCCCTACTGGACAGTTAGGATTGGGATTGTCATGGAAACTAAAGAGTTTGCCAGATTTTCCTAGACATTCGACAGCCTGATACACATCAAAAAGGCTAATATCTTGGAGGTCCTTTATAATCTCGGTACCGCCCGTCCCACGCGCAACTGAAATCAATCCTGCTTTTTTGAGTTGCGACAAAGTCTTACGGATAATGACTGGATTAACTCCGACACTAGCCGCAAGAAAATCACTGGTTACCTTGCTGTCTGTATCCTGCATTGCAATAATAATCATCATATGATTCGCAATTGTAAATCGGCTTGAAATTTGCATCTTCTTCTCCTTTCATTGATATTTTATTCATCTTTTCCCGTATAAACATTATACCTTTTTTGCTTATCCTGTCAAATATTAACAAATGATTACCTTCTCCATGCAAAAAGTCCTGTATCCCTCTTGGTACCCAGAACAGCGGAGGACATACAAAGACTTATTTTTTTATGCAATTTTACGGACAATCCCTTTTGTTTTATGACTTGACCAAACCGAGCTGATAGACACCCCAGCACCAACTAAGGTAAACACAGCTAACATAGCTAGATTATAAAAATAGTTATCTGGGAAATCACCGCTAAAGATTAATTGATTCACCACTCGGAAAGCAAAGGGAAACTCAACCCCTAGTTTGGCAACGACTTCCATCGCCAAGTCAATTTGATTTACTAGAAAGACAGTAATCACCATCCAAATAGAGGAAATCACAATCCCCTTTCGAGATACCTTTCTTCCAAGGATTTCATATCCTTTAATGGTACAAATCCCCAGAACAATACCTGCTACCATAGCTACATAACCTAGACGCGCGATAAATAGAGCAACTGCTCCACCAACCAAGGCTCCTAGCAAGGCACCAACTGCTCCAAGAAGAACATTTTCCTTCTGGTTTTGATAAGAATCTACCTCAATCTGAAGATTACTCTTCAGCAATTGATAACTTTCCTCATTGATAAGGAAAATTGAATCGCCTAATTGATAGAGACCAACGGGGCCCTCCTGACCACTGTAGGCACACACTTGGACGAAATGATGGGTTTCAAGGAATGCAACAAGGTCTGTTATGAGCGTCTGTAGCTTTTCAATTGTTTTTGATTTGCGCATTGCACCTTTTACGACAAAAGAAACAAGGTACTGATTGATAGACAAGGTCGACAAGTTTGGAAGAGATTCACTCTTAAACTCATCCCAAACCAATTCATTTTCTTCTGTATCAGCAGGATTTCCATTCAAACTCACACTGACACAAAGTCGAAACTGATTTTTCACATCAGTTTCTTGCAGGAAAAGTAAATAGCCTGACTGCGTGCCATAAATACTACGCGAATCTTCGTCAAATTGCATGCCCAACTCCGAGGCAATAGCGTGTAACTCTTCTGGTTTCATTATCTGTCTCCGCTTATTTTGAATATCAATTAGTATGAGATTCAAATTAGTTATATTCCGTTATTCTAACATAAATTTGAGAAGCCGTCAATTCGTATCCAGTTCGACTTATCGCGAAACAGCAGTCACTAGACTATCTGATTTCTAGCTAGAAGTCCTCTTAAAACCAATCTTTCTTGTCTCTTTCCATCCAGAGTTCAACATCCTGATCATAACCTTCTTGTTCACTAATCTGACCTAACAATTCATGGTTATGAGTATGGTGAATCCCATTTACCAAACTTTCATAGTAGACCTGGAAATAGGGGAGCTTCAAATCCTTAGCCAACTGCAATTCAGCTTCTACATCATAATCCACTCGACGAAAATCAACATCAGACAAACCGGCTTCATCAAACTCTAAAATCATATACTGAGCCCGTAGGTCCTTACGCAACTTCGCATCTAAAAAAAAGGGTTGTCCAATGGAACCTGGATTGAGAATCAACTGTCCATCACTTCCGTAACGAAGCAACTGTTGATGAATATGGCCATATACTGCGATAGAGGCGTGTGGATTCGTCACCAATCTATCAAAATCTTCTTGTTTTCCCGTATGAATCAACTCTCTACCCCAGTTTTTATCAGGGAGATGGTGTGTGATTCCCACCATCAAATCACCAAACTGACGATGAACTTGCATGGGTTGATTATTGAGGTCTTCGATTTCTTTAGGGCTAATCTCTTCTAAAATGTACTGACTTTGACGCAGGAGATAACGATGGCTCGCTTTTGTAGGGTCTAACTTGCGATGCAGACCTCGCCAGAGACTATTCTCCCAATTTCCCAGAACTCTTACTGTAATAGGCAAGCTAGCTAAGAGGTCCAAGATCCTTCTACGTCCTGTCCCTGGCATCAGAATATCCCCTAAAAGCCAGTACTCGTCTACCTCTGCCGCCTTAGCATCAGTCAGAACAGCTTCCAAAGCTGTCGTATTTCCATGTATGTCTGAAAGAACTGCTATTTTGGTCATTCTTTCTCCTCATTCTCTCTTACTTCTTTTGTTAGTATTATAGCAGAAAACACTCAAAAAGAGCACTATCACTGATCACTGGATTAAATTGTAAGAGCCTCCAAATCGTGCTATACTATAAGTAGAGGTTTCCCCTTCATTTAGGATTATGTGGTATTCAACCTCTCTCAATTTTTCCAGATTGGAGGACTATTGCCATGCGGAATTATCTTAAGTATATCCCATACTACCTTGTCATTTTCTTTTTTTACTGGCCACTCTATGAACTCCTCTCTCTACTCATCTCTGACCCGTATACACTGAAGGGACTCTACATTTACAACATCATCCTCTTTTCACCTCTGGTAACCTTTATCGTATCGCTACTTTATAGCTATCGATTTCATTTCTCACTTTGGTGGCTACTCGGTATTGGTCTGCTCTATTGCTTTACCATCATCACCTTTGGCGAGTTCATCCTGCTTTACTTCCTAGCCTATGAGCTCTTTGCCCTACTTGGCTTGGTTTCTGGTATGGGGATCAAGCATCTCTTCCAGCGAGCGAAAAACAAAAAAATTATACAAAAACCTTGAAAATTCTCGCAATAATGCTATAATAATGCATAGAGACAAGTCACTTAGTCCCTTTCTACTAGAGAGTGCGTGGTTGCTGGAAACGCATAGAAAGCCTAAACTGATACTACTCTACTGACTTTTATGCAAACATAAAACGGTGGCTACGTTAAAGCCAATCAGAGGTGTCCCTCTTTTTTGAGGAACATAAATGAAGGTGGAACCACGTTGCGACGTCCTTTTAGGATGTCGTTTTTTGTTTGGTCAGAAGGAGGAAGAACGATGCTTTATATGATTGGCGGATCGCCTTGTAGTGGAAAGTCAACAATTGCCTCACTTCTTGCTAGACAGTATCAACTACTTCATATCAAACTGGATGATTTGGTAGAAGAGATGATGAGTCAAGCAAGTGCAGACTCACAGCCAATTTGCCTTCTTAGGCAGGATAGAAATCCAGAACAAATCTGGATGAGAAATCCAGAAGAGATGGCAGATGAAGAATGGCGCTTTTATGAAGAGATTTTTCCTTATGTAAAATCTTACTTGATAAAGAATCAAAACAGACCTCTCTTGGTGGAGGGAGCAGGACTTTTGCCTCACTTGGTAAAGAAGCTTGAATGTCAAGTATCATCCTATCTATGCTTGACTCCGACAGCTGATTTTCAAAAAAAGCATTATATACAGAGAGAATGGGTTCCTTATGTCTTAGAGGGTACAACCAACCCTGATCAAGCTTTTGAAAACTGGATGCAACGAGACATTCTTTTTGCTCAAATGGTTCGTAAGGAAGCGGTGAAATTAGGCTATCCTAGCCTCGTAACAGATGGTAGTCAATCAGAGAATCAGACTGCGGAAGAAGTTGCTCGGCTCTTAAAATTGTCCAACAAAAATAGAATAAATTTTTAAGGAGAAAACACATGATTAAGATTACTTTCCCAGATGGCGCTGTTCGTGAATTCGAATCTGGCGTAACAACTTTTGAAATTGCCCAATCTATCAGCAATTCCCTAGCGAAAAAAGCCTTGGCTGGTAAATTCAACGGCAAACTCATCGACACGACTCGTGCTATCACTGAAGATGGTAGCATCGAAATCGTGACACCTGATCACGAAGATGCCCTTCCGATTTTGCGTCACTCAGCGGCTCACTTGTTTGCCCAAGCAGCTCGTCGCCTTTTCCCAGACATTCACTTGGGAGTTGGTCCAGCTATCGAAGATGGCTTCTACTACGATACAGACAATACGGCTGGTCAAATCTCCAACGAAGACCTCCCTCGTATCGAAGAAGAAATGCAAAAAATCGTTAAAGAAAACTTCCCATCTATTCGTGAGGAAGTCACTAAAGACGAAGCACGTGAAATCTTCAAGAACGACCCTTACAAGTTGGAATTGATCGAAGAACACTCAGAAGACGAAGGTGGTTTGACTATCTACCGTCAGGGTGAATACGTGGACCTTTGCCGTGGACCTCACGTTCCATCAACAGGACGTATCCAAATCTTCCACCTTCTCCATGTAGCAGGTGCTTACTGGCGTGGAAATAGCGACAACGCGATGATGCAACGGATTTACGGTACAGCTTGGTTTGACAAGAAAGACTTGAAAAACTACCTTCAAATGCGTGAAGAAGCCAAAGAACGTGACCACCGTAAACTTGGTAAAGAGCTTGACCTCTTCATGATTTCACAAGAAGTCGGACAAGGACTTCCATTCTGGTTGCCAAACGGTGCGACTATCCGTCGTGAATTGGAACGCTACATCGTCGACAAGGAGTTGGCTTCTGGCTACCAACACGTTTACACTCCACCACTTGCTTCTGTGGAGCTTTACAAGACTTCTGGTCACTGGGATCATTACCAAGAAGACATGTTCCCAACCATGGACATGGGTGACGGGGAAGAATTTGTCCTTCGTCCAATGAACTGCCCACACCACATCCAAGTCTTCAAACACCATGTTCACTCTTACCGCGAATTGCCGATCCGTATCGCCGAAATCGGTATGATGCACCGCTACGAAAAATCTGGTGCCCTTACTGGTCTTCAACGTGTGCGTGAAATGTCTCTCAACGACGGTCACCTCTTTGTCACTCCAGAACAAATCCAAGAAGAATTCCAACGTGCCCTTCAGTTGATTATCGATGTTTATGAAGACTTCAACTTGACTGAATACCGCTTCCGTCTCTCTCTTCGTGACCCTCAAGATACTCACAAGTACTTTGACAACGATGAGATGTGGGAAAATGCCCAAACTATGCTTCGTGCAGCTCTTGATGAAATGGGTGTTGACTACTTTGAAGCTGAAGGTGAAGCAGCCTTCTACGGACCAAAATTGGATATCCAAGTTAAGACAGCTCTCGGAAAAGAAGAAACCCTTTCAACTATCCAGCTTGACTTCTTGCTTCCAGAACGCTTCGACCTTAAATATATCGGAGCTGATGGTGAAGAACACCGTCCAGTTATGATCCACCGTGGGGTTATTTCAACCATGGAACGCTTCACAGCTATCTTGATTGAAAACTACAAGGGTGCCTTTCCAACATGGCTTGCACCACATCAAGTGACCCTCATCCCCGTTTCTAACGAAAAACACGTGGACTACGCATGGGAAGTGGCTAAGAAACTCCGTGACCGTGGTGTCCGTGCTGATGTGGATGAACGCAATGAAAAAATGCAGTTCAAGATCCGTGCTTCTCAAACTAGCAAGATTCCTTACCAATTGATCGTTGGTGATAAGGAAATGGAAGACGGAACAGTCAATGTTCGTCGCTATGGACAAAAAGAAACACAAACTGTCTCAGTTGATGACTTTGTCCAAGCTATCCTTGCTGATATCGCCAACAAATCACGCGTTGAGAAATAATACTCTTCGAAAATCAAATTCAAACCACGTCAACGTCGCCTTGCCGTACTCAAGTACAGCCTGCGGCTAGTTTCCTAGTTTGCTCTTTGATTTTCATTGAGTATAAGAGCCTAGCATAAAAGCCTCCATTCGGAGGCTTTTTCTCATTTATTCTTACTCAATAACGAGCTTCACTTCAGCGAATTTAATCCGTACGGTTGTTCCTTTTCCAACCTCAGACTCGATGCGAATCTGGTGACCCAGTTCTTCAGAAATTTTCTTAGATAGATAAAGTCCAAGTCCAGATGACTGCTGGGTCAAACGCCCATTGTAGCCTGAAAAGCCACGCTCAAAGACTCGGAGCACATCGCTGTTTTTAATCCCGATTCCTGTATCCTTGATACAGAGCTCCTGACCTTCCATATAAATCTCTAGCCCACCTTCCTTGGTGTACTTGAGACTGTTTGAGAGGATTTGTTCAATGACGACCAACAGCCATTTCTTATCAGTCACGATGATTTTGTCAAGGTCATGTAGATTGAGCGCCAGTCCTTTTTGGATAAAGAAAAGGGCATACTTGCGAACCACTTCCTTCACCAAATCCTCCACTTGAACCTTTTCAAATACCAAGTCATCATGGAAGCTTTCCAAACGAAGATACTGCAACACCAGATTGGTATAGGAGTCAATCTTAAAGATTTCCTGTTCCAGTTGCTGCTTGACCTCACGATCAGAGACTTCTGACACTAAAAGGCGACTAGCCGCAATGGGGGTCTTGATCTGATGAACCCACAAGGTGTAGTAGTCCAGCAGATCCGTCAGCTTGCTCTGCGCTTCAGACTTCTTTTGATACAATTCAGACTCACGCTCTTCGAGCTTTTCTGCTAGCGCACATTCCAAAGGAGACTTGGGGTCTCTCTCGGCATAGAGTACTTCCTGTCGGTAAACCTGAGCTTCTGCAAATATATCCCAAGCCAAAAATAAGAAGGTCAAAAAACTACTGAGCAGAAAGAAATAAAGAAAATAAGTTCCTAGACTAGCAAATAAAAACTGAAAGAGAAGGACGAGAAAGCCTAATGAAAAAATATAGACAAAGATGCGACTGCGAGAACGCAGATAGGCTAGAAAAAATGATTTCCAATCAAGCATGTTTCAGTCCGTATCCTATCCCTTTCTTGGTTTCGATAAAGCCTGCTAAACCTTGTTCCTCCAACTTTTTACGCAGACGAGCAACATTGACAGACAAGGTATTGTCATCGATGAAAAAGTCGCTATTCCAGAGTTCCCGCATCAGGTCATCACGCGCTACGATATTGCCAGCACGTTCAAACAAGATCCGCAAAATTTGAAATTCATTCTTGGTCAAACTCAGGACTTCCCCCTGATAGTGCAGGTCCATAGACTTGGTATTGAGGATCACACCCGCATACTCCAGCAGACTTTCATCTCGGCCAAACTCATAGGAACGGCGCAACAAGCCTTGAACCTTGGCAAGGAGCACCTGCTGGTCAAAAGGCTTGGTCACAAAGTCATCCGCCCCCATATTGATCGCCATGACAATATCCATCGCCTGATCTCTCGAAGACAGAAACATGATAGGTACCTTGGAAATCTTGCGAATCTCCTGACACCAGTGGTAACCATTAAAAAGAGGCAGACCGATATCCATGAGGACCAAATGAGGCTCCGACTGAACAAAAAGGCTCAATACTTCCATAAAGTCTTCTACCAAAACGACCTCAAATCCCCACTCAGAGAGCAGTTTTCCCACTTGTTGTCGAATAACTTGGTCATCTTCTACTAGTAAAATCTTGTGCATGCGCTCCTCCTTTACTCTTGTTCAAAATATCAAAAACCTTAATAAAAAATCTATGAATTAGTAACTCAACTATTTGGCTATTCATCTTTCAAATCCAGATCAGAAAACAGATGCTAAATAGAAAACAATCCCACTGATATCATACCTTATTTTTAACTATAGTTCCAGCCTTATCCTATATTTTCCTTTTTGTGCTCATTTAGTTAGCGTTTCTTTAACTTATTTAATAGATCTAGCCTTCTTATTGACAAGCTAGCCATGATTTGTTAGAATATGAATGAACAAATCGATTTATTCATTCACAAAACAAAGGAGGCTAAATCATATTGGACAAAAAACAAGCTTTAAAGACAGCAGCCTATGAAGTTTTTTCGAAAAAGGGTTACAAGGCAACAGGAATTTCAGAAATTGCTAGGCAAGCTGGTGTTGCAGTTGGTTCTTTTTATAACTATTACGAGAGTAAAGAAGCCATTTTTCTAGACATCTATATAGATGAAAACAACCGTGTTCGCCAAGCTATGATCGAAGAACTGGATTGGGAAATTGATATGACCGACCTCATTGGTCAACTCTTTGCTCAGTCCAGAACTCTCGTTTCTTCCAATAAAATCCTTGCAGAATGGTACAATCCTGCCATCGCAGATGAGTTACACAGCTACTATTCCTCGGAGGAAGGCAAAGTCGCAAATCCATTTCATCAGTTTCTAGTTAAAACTTTTACAAATCGTATGCAGGCTGAAGGGTACTCGCCAGAAAAGATTCAAGATATTTTACAGGTTTATAATCTGTTTTACTATATGGATATGCATATCACGGAAAAAGATTTTCCAGATATTGGCAAGACCGTTGAAATACTTGCAACTTACTTCATTAAAGGAATTCTTAAATAACAAATATAATTTAATTATAGGTGAATTGGAGAAAGAGGAATGAACATGGAATTTAGAAAAAAAGAGTACAAACCGTTTGACATTTTTGACAGTGAATGGGCGGCAATAACGGTAGGCAACAGGGAAAAGTTCAATGCCTGCCGCGTGTCATGGAGTAGCCTTGGAAATATTTGGGGAGCACCGGGAAAAAGTAAGGCGACTGTAACCCTATATATACATCCGTCAAGATATACAGCTGAGTTTATTGATGATAGTGAATACTTTACTGTAAGCTTTTTTGATCCAAAATATAAAAAGGCACTTGCATACCTTGGAAGTCATTCAGGAAGAAATGAAAATAAAATAGAAAATGCCGGACTTATGGCAATTCCTATAGGTAAGACAATGGGATTTAAAGAGGCAAAACAGACTTTTTTATGTAAAAAGCTTTGTAAGCAACAGTTTGACAAGGAGAGTTTTGTACAGGAAATAAGGGATTACTATGAATTGTATCCAGATATCTATACTGACGGACATGGTGGCTGGGAACCTCATTTTATTCTTATAGGTGAGATAGAACAGATTATAGATTAAATGGATATGCTATATTTGATATTATTTACATAGAAAGGACAAAATTTTTATAAGAAGAATTGATTTTTTTATTTTTTGAAAATATATGAATGAACTAATATTTTATTCATTCAATAATATAATAAAGGAGATTTTATCATGGACAAACAAGGAGTTAAAAAAATGAATGGATTAGGTATTACAGGAATTTCTCTTGCCATTATTGGTATTTTGATCATTATTTGGGGAGCTACACTACAACAGGTTGATTTATCAAACCCTGATTTTATGTCCTTTGCGACTGGAGGTATGATTTTGCTGGCTATAGGGTTATGTATGATTGCCGGCTTACCTGTTATTTTAAAAATTGCGGGTATTTGGTTGGCGGCATTGACTACCATGATTTATATTTACAGCCTACCTAATACTGATTTGCTTATCAAACTGATTGGCTTTATTCCTGTTATCGCACTGGCTACTTGGCTATCTTTTAAATTTTGGAAATGAGGAAAATAATGAAAAGAGGTAAAAAAATGTTTATTATCATTCTATCAACACTTGGAGCGCTTTGTATTATAACTTGGGGTGCCATCGCTTATCTTGGACGAAGCCAGACATTATCGATAAAATCCATCGAAAACCCCAGCGGAGATCTATATTTAATTCATATCACAAAACCGAGTCATCAAATCTGGAAAGCTGGGGCTTATGCTAAGTTTACACTCCCTGATACCTCGTCTACTGCTAGTAAATATGAAGCTAAGGGAGAGCAAACCAGTCGATGGCTAACCATTGCCTCCACACCTGATGAAGATGAAATTCTCATTTTGACTCATAATAGTGGTAGCAACTTTAAGAACACCTTGACACATTTACCGGCTGGCAGTGAGATTGAGATGAGTTGGTTGGATTCCTCTTTGTCTGTTAAAGATACGAATCAGCCACTAGTTTGCTTTGCATCTGATGTCGGCATTTCTGCTCTACGCCCCCTTATCAAAGAATGGGCTGGTAAATGTCCGATTATTCTCAACCATTTTGACAAAGGAGTTACTATTTTCGATAATGAGATGAAAGAACTGGCTCAAAAAACACCGAATTTTACTTATAAAACTAGCGATGAATTTTCTCAAAGTCAAGCATTTTTAAAACACGCTATTGATGAATACGGCAATCAAGCCAGCTATCTCATCACAGGTCAGCCTGATGATGTAAATGAGATGAAGAATTTTTTAAAGGAAAATGGCATTGATAACAAAAATATCCAAGCAAGCTCGTTTAGGGGGTTGAAATAAAAGCAATCTGTCTTCTCTATATCTGAATCAAACCCTAACTACTAGGTCATTATGTAGAGCGGCTAAACAAGCCTACTAGCTAATTCTATGTAAATGTGGTAGGATAAACATAGAGAAAGGAGCTTTTATGGCCAATATTTTTGATTACTTGAATGATGTAGCATACGATTCCTTTTATGACCTTCCCGTGAACGAGTTAGATGTTCTTGCCTTGACCGAATTAACCTACCTTGCTTTTGATGATGTAGTTACCCAAGAACCACAGCGTCTCATAGATCTTGCACCTCAAATCCCTAGAGACACGACGATGTTGACCAATAAAAACCGTCTCCAGTTGTTGGATCAGCTCGCTCAACACAAACGCTTTAAAAATTGCAAGCTCTCAGACTTTATCAACGATATCGATCCTGAATTGCAAAAACAGTTTGCGGCTATGACTTATCGTATCAGTCTCGATACTTATTTGCTTGTTTTTCGTGGGACGGATGACAGTATCATCGGTTGGAAAGAAGATTTCCATATGACCTATATGAAGGAAATTCCAGCTCAAAAACATGCCCTCCAGTATTTACAGGACTTCTTTGCTCAACATCCTAACCAAAAGGTGGTCCTAGCAGGACACTCAAAAGGGGGCAATCTAGCTGTCTATGCTGCTAGTCAACTCGATCCACTTTTACAAAAAAACATTGTCGCTGTCTATACTTTTGATGCGCCTGGACTTCACAAGGAACTAACCGAAACAGCTGGCTATCAAAACATGATGGAAAGAACGAAAGTATTTGTCCCACAAGGGTCTATCATCGGGATGATGCTGGAAATTCCTGATAAAAAAATCGTCGTTCGAAGCACTGCCTTGGGTGGTCTTGCCCAGCATGACACCTTTAGTTGGCAGGTTGAAGACAAACACTTTGTCCAACTAGACGAGACCAATAGTGACAGCCAGCAAGTTGATACTACCTTCAAGGAATGGGTTGAGACGGTCCCTGATACGGAACTGCAGCTCTACTTTGACCTCTTTTTTGGAATCATTCTTGATGCAGGCATCTCCTCTATCAACGATCTTTCTTCCTTCAAGGTCATTGAACACATTCACCATCTCTTTGTCCAAGCTCAATCCCTCACTCCCGAAGAAAGAGAAACCATGGGACGACTAACCCAACTCTTGATCGACACCCGCTACCAAGCTTGGAAAAATCGAGAATATACAAAAACCAACTAACCTAATGGTTAGTTGGTTTTTTGTTTAAGAAACTAATGGATACTACTTAGAATCTCGAGTATAGAATTAGTCTTCTTTTTTCTTGCGAGACACAAGTCCAAATCCGCTCATCAAACCAAGTACTCCTAGAGCTGCCAAAGCTGCATGATCTTCCGTACCAGTATTAGGTAATTCTTTGGTTGCTTTAGTAGTTGGAAATTGCTCAGTCGGTTTTTGTTGAGGGGCAGTTACAACTTTTTCGTAGACATGTTCTGTGTCGCCGTTTGGAAGTTTCTTAGTCTCTACGAAGCGGTAGCCTGGAATATCTTTCTTAGGTTGTTCGCCGTCTTCGCTTGGATAGCCTGGAATCT